>QGVH01000031.1 GCA_003242735.1 bacterium
CTGCCGCATCGGCGAGCGCTCCTCGCACACCTGGTTCGTCCTCACCTACCTGCTCGGCTTCGAGAAGGTGCGCAACTACGACGGCTCCTGGACCGAGTGGGGCAACTCCGTCCGCCTGCCCATCGAGAAGTAATGCCCTCCGCCGGGTGACCCGTGGGGCTGCGAGGTCTCGGAGCCCCACGGCGCGTCAGTCCCTGGTCATGCGCAGCGCTGCCGGCGCGCCGCGATCCGTCGGCCGCCGGCTAGCGCAGCGGAGTCACTCCGCCAGTTCACGGAGCGTGGCCAGCGGCGACCGGCGCACCACGCTCCGGCTGCTCGCGAGCCCGACCGCCACGGTCAGCGCCGAGGCGAGCAGCCAGGCGGCCGCCAGCGAGCCCCACGGGACCCGGTACGGCATCTCGAACACGAAGCGCGCGAGCGCCCACCCCGCCGCGGCGGCCAGCGCGCTGCCGGACAGCGCCGCCACCGTGCCGATCGCGAGGTACTCGACGGCGAGGATGCGGCGGATCTCGCGCGCGCGTGCGCCCAACGTGCGGAGCAGCGCGCTCTCCCGCAGACGCTGGTAACGCGTCGTCGCCACCGACCCCACCAGCACGATCAGCCCCGCGCCGATGCTGAACAGGGCCATGAACCGCACCGCCAGCGCCGCGCGCGAGAGCACCCCGTCCACCGTCTCCTGCACGCGCACCAGGTCCAGGACCGAGATGTTGCCGAACCGCTCGACGACCTCGCGCTGGAGCGCCGCGCGCTCGGCAGGGTCGTCGAGGCGCGCGAGAACGACGTGGGTCTTCGGCGCATCGTCCAGCGACCCGGGCTCGAACACCACGAAGAAGTTGGTCGCGAGCCGCGCCCAGTTGATCCGCCTCAGCGAGGCGACCTCGGATTCGACGGGCACGCCCTGTACGTCCCACGTGATCCGGTCGCCGACGCCGATGCGCAGCTCCCGGGCGATGTCCTCGTCCAGCGAGATGCGCGCGACGCCGGGCACCCGCGGCGTCTCGTCCCACCACCGCCCCGCCGTCAGCCGTTCGGTCTCGACCAGCGTGTCCCGGTAAGTGTTCCGGTACTCACGGTTCAGCACCCAGCGCGGCGGCCGCCTGCCGGCGGTGTCCGCCAGGATCTCCGCGACCGGCCGCCCGTTCACCGCGCGGATCCGCGCCGGCACGATCGCTTCCGCCGCCAGGACCCGCACGCCGCGCTCGGCCAGCAGCGCGTTCAGTTCCGTCACCTGGTCGTCCTGGATGTCGAACAGCGCCAGGTTCGGCCGGTGCGGCCCGGCGTCCACCGCGAGCTGGCCCAGCACGGTGACCTGCACCACGCGCAGCGTCGCCAGCAGGAACACGCCGAACCCGATGCCGAGCGTCGCCGCCAGGGTCTGGTTGTGCGGCCGGAACAGGTTCGCGATGCCCTGTCGCACTGGGTAGCCCGCGCGCCGCGGCAGCCAGCGCCGTGCGCTGCGCATGAGCAGCCACGCCGTTGCGCCGAGCAGCGTCGTCGTCCCCGCAACGCCAGCCGCGAAGCCCAGCCCCGTCCACACGTCCGGCGCCTGTGCGATGCTCACCGCGGTGACGCCCGTAGCGAGCAGGACCAGCACCGTGGCACGAACCGGATCGAGCCGCCGCGCACGTCCTTCGAGTTCGCGCCGCAACGCCCGAAGCGGCGTCACCTCACGGATGCGCACGAGCGGCAGCAGCGCGAACGCGAGCGCGACAAGCGCACCCAGCGCCAGCCCCCCGGCGACCGCCGCGAGGTCCACGCGCGGCTCGACATCCACCGGGACGAACGGCGCCAGCAGCGCCGGCAGCAGGAACTGGATGGCCGTGCCCGCCGCGGCGCCGATCGCCGCGCCGCCCACGCCGAGCGCTGCCGCCTCGATCAGGTAGACCGCGAACACCGTCCGCGACCGCGCACCCAGGCAGCGCAGCAGAGCGATGGTTTCCGTCCGCTCCGTCACGAACACGTGAACGGCGCTCGCGACGCCGACGCACCCGAGCAGCAGCGCGGCCAGCGCGACGAGCCCCAGGAAGCGCGCCAGGCTCCCCAGCGTCTCGCCCAGCTCCTCCTCCACCTCGGCCACGGTCTCGACGCGTGTGCGCTCGGCGTCGAACAACGCCTCATACGCGTCGACCAGCCGGCCCACCGCTTCCGTGTCCTCGATGCGGAAGTAGGCGCGGTGCGAAGCGAGACTGCCGAAGCGCAGAAGGTTCGTCTCCTCGACGTACGCCCGCGGGATGAAGACGCGCGGCCCGACCGCGACCCGCACGCCCAGCTCGCCCGGGTACTCGGTCAGCACGCCGGCGATCTCGAACGCCGCGTCGCCGATGCGTAGCGTGTCGCCGACCGCCGCGCCCAGGTACACCAGCACGGCCGGGTCCACCACCGCCCGCCGGCCTTCGCGGAACGTCCGCCATGCGTCAGGCGGTTCCGTCGTGACCGTTCCGTAGAACGGGTAGCCGCCCTCCAGGGCGTTCACCTCCAGCAGCCGCGGCGCGGTCCGGTTCGCCGTGGTGTAGACCATCGAGCCGAACCGGATCACCCGCGCCGTCTCGTGGCCAGCCGCCTCGAGCGAGTCGATCAGCGCCCGGATCGGCGCGGTGAAGCCCTCACGGCTCCGCAACTCGAGATCAGCGCCCAGGATCGCCCGCGCGTCCCGCGAAACCGCACGCGTGACACCGCTCCGGAACGAGTTCACCGCCACCAGCGCCGCCACGCCCGTCGCGACCGCGGCCATGTACACCACGAGCCGTCGGCGATGGGCGCGCAGCTCGCGGCGCGCCATCCGCCACGCGAAGCGGGCGCTCACGCCGCCCCACCCTCCGGCCCGGAGGCCGCATCGCTCGGCCGCGTCCCGCCGGCGACCGATGCGTCTCCCGGCGTGCCGTCCCCCCGTGCAGCGCCTCGGTTCGCGGGCGCCACGGCGCCGCCTGCGCTCCTGCCCGCCGGCGCGCCCTCCGCGCTCGCGCGCGGCGCGGCACCGCCCGCACCGCCGGTGTCCGAAACGATCCGCCCACCCTCCAGCCGGATCACGCGCCCCGCACGGGCCGCGAGTTTGGGATCGTGCGTGACCAACACCAGCGTGGTGCGCCGCTCCCGGTTCAGCTCCACGAGCAGGTCCGCGACCGCCGCGCCGTTCTCCGCGTCCAGGTTGCCGGTCGGCTCGTCCGCGAACAGCACGGCCGGCTCGTTCGCGAACGCCCGCGCCAGCGCAACACGCTGCTGCTCGCCGCCCGAGAGCTGCGCGGGGTAGTGGTCCAGCCGCTCGCCGAGGCCCACGCGCTCGAGCAGCGCACGCGCCCGGTCCATGTCCGCGCGCCGGCCGTTCCCCTTCAGCTCCAGCGGCACCAGCACGTTCTCCAGCGCCGTCAGCGTCGGGATGAGCTGGAACGTCTGGAAGACGAAGCCTACATTGGCGGCACGGAACGCCGCGCGCTCGTCCTCGCTCATCGCGCCCAGGTCCCGCCCGTCCAGCAGCACCCTGCCGGACGACGGCCGGTCCAGCCCGGCGAGCAGGCCGAGCAGCGTCGTCTTCCCGCTGCCGGACGGCCCCACGATGGCGACGAACTCGTCCGGCTCGATGGTGAAGCCGATGTCCCTGAGAACGACGAGGCGGCGCCCCGCGCTCTCGTACACCTGTTCGAGGTTCTCCGCGACGATGCGCATGACCCTGCGAACGATCCTCGCGCTGACCGCGCTGCTGGTTGCCTGTAGCGACGCGCCCGGGCCCGCGGGCCGGAGCGAGCCGACCCGCGGGGCGCAGAGCGACGTCCGCGTGGACACCGCCTCGGCCGGGTCCCCGTCCGACGCCTCGACCGCGGCCACGGCGGCGCCCACTGAAACCGAGCGCGGCGTCGTCTTGTTCCTCGGCACCTCGCTCACCGCCGGCTACGGCCTGGATGCCGACGAGGCGTACCCCGCGCTCATCCAGGCGAAGATCGAATCCGCCGGGTTGCCGTTCCGCGTCGTCAACGCCGGCGTCAGCGGCGAGACGTCCGCCGGCGCGCTCCGCCGCATCGACTGGCTGCTCCGCCAGCCCATCGCCGTGCTCGTGCTCGAGTCCGGCGCCAACGACGGCCTGCGCGGCCAGGACCCGGAGCGCATGAAGGAGAACCTGCGGCAGATCATCGAGCGCACCCGCGCCGCGTACCCGGATGCGCGAATCATCATCGCGGGCATGGAGGCGCCGCCGAACCTGGGCGAGGACTACACGTCCGCCTTCCGCGCCGTGTTCCCGGACCTCGCCCGCGAGTACGATGCCGTGTTGATCCCGTTCCTGCTCGAGGGCGTCGCCGGCGTGCCGGAGCTGAACCAGGCGGACGGCATCCACCCGACGGCGGAAGGGCAGGCGATCGTCGCGCGGACGGTGTGGCGCTACCTGGAGCCGGTGTTGCGGGAGGTGGCAAGGGGACGGGCGCGTCGTCCGAGGCGGATCGGCCGCGGCAGGAACGGGACGCGCGAGACACCCTCCGGATGCCGCAGGACTACGTCTGCGCGCCGGTCACCACCTCGCCCAGCAGGACGATCGGCTCGCCGCCGGGGCCTTCCGCCGCGTACGCGATCCGCGTGCCCCGCACGGCCGACCGGCCCGCCGCCGCGGCCGGCAACCGCACGACGGCGAGCGGCCGCCTGCCGCGGGCGCTCGACCACCATGACCGTGTCGCCCTTCAGGTCCAACGCAGCGAGCCGGTACTCGGAGCGAGGGCGACCCAGATCCTGCCCGGACCGGTCGAAGGCGAAGATCTGCCGAGGCGCGAAGGGGAGCGGAAAGCTGATCTGGCCGAGGCGCGGCACGGGCAGCTTGGCTGCGGGCAGGATGAGGGTGTCCACGGGCACGCCCGGCGACGCCACCCTCGGGAGCACCGACCGCACGTGAGCATCGGTCGCCACCGCGGCCTCGTCGTAGAAGCTCCCCTGCTCGTCCCATCCACCCAACCACGGAAGGTCGTACATCGGGACGGGCCGCCGCACCGTCTCCAACCCGCCGTCGGGACCCGGCCGCGCGTAGCGCCCGTTCCCCGCATCGGCCAGCCACAGCGCGCCGTCGGGCGCCCATGCGAGCCCGACCACGTCCTCGAACTCCCGTGGGCCCGCGCCGCGCCGCCCGACAGGAGCGCGGCGCCCAGTACGGCGGCATCCCTGGTCCCCCAGCACGCCCTGGATCTCATCGGTTGCGCCTCCGTCGGCCGTCGCATCCGAGTGTTGCCAGAATGCGCGCGTGCCCCGCCGCCCGGCCGGCGCTTCGGCGCGCCTTCGGACCTCGCCCCCGCTCTGCCCTTGCCCCGGCCCGCCTCCCGCCCTATCCTCGCACCGCCAACCCACAGCGCCATCAACCCTTCGGGAGTATCCGCCATGCGACGTACGTTCGTCGCCGCGGCTCTGGTGCTCGCCACCTGGACCGCCGCCACGACGGCCCCCGTGGCCGGGCAGCGGGCGCGCCCGGCGGCCGCCGGCAGCACCGAGGCCGTAGCGCAGAAGAATGCCAAGCGCGCGTTCACGCCCGCGGACTGGTACCGCGTCGTCACCGTCGGCTCGCCCGCGCTCTCGCCCGACGGCCGCCTCGTCGCCTTCACCGTCACCACGGTGCAAGAGGAGAAGAACCGCAGGCACACCGAGGTCTGGGTCGTACCCGCAGACGGGGGCGAGCCCGAGCGCTTCACGTCGCCCAACGTCGAGAGCACCAACCCGCGCTGGTCGCCGGACGGCAAGTACCTGTTCTTCACCTCGCGGCGCGAGGGCGGGGAAGGCACGACCTGGGCGATCCGCATGGACCGGCCCTCGGGCGAGGCGATCCAGGTGAAGGGGTACCCGGCCGGCTCGCTCCCCCGCGACAAGAGCTTCGTCGTCTACACCGCGCCGGCGGATGACGACGAGGGCGAGTCCGCCGACACCGCGTCGTCCGAGCGCTCGCGCGATCCCTACGCGCGTATGCAGCCCATGGCCCGGCCGCCGTACGGCGCGATCACGAGGCCGCTCGACCCGCGCCGCTTCGACGGGCGCCACATCGTGGACCTCCCCTACAAGCGGAACGGCCCCGGCTTCACGCCGAACCCGCGCGAGCGGCGGAAGTGGCGGCCGACGCAGATCTGGGTGCAGACCCTCGGCGACACGGCCCGCAAGATGATCACCAACACGCCGTACTCGCATGGCGTCGCCGGTGGCTTCGGGTTCGGCGGCGGTGGGCGCGGCGCCGTCGTCTCGCCGGATGGCAAGTGGGTCGCCTTCGTCGCGGACGTGGAGCTCCGGCCGGACTCGGTCGTCCAGGCGGAGCGGGACTCGCTCGCGCTGCTGCCGTACGACCCCGTGCGCGACGAGGCGCCCCGCAACGACCACGACATCTTCATCATCCCGATCACCGGCGGCGAGCCGCGGCGCGTCGCACGGCTCATGGGCACCGAGACCAACCTCGCCTGGTCGCCGGACGGCAAGCAGCTCGCCTTCGTTTCCAACCTCGGCGTGCGTACAGGGCAGCGCCGCATCTACGTCATCGACGTGAACGGCGGCGAGCCGCGCAACATCCTGGGCGACTGGCCGTACGAACCCGGCTCGTTCGAGTGGATGCCCAACGGCCGCATCGTCATGGAGGCCCAGATCGGCGGGCGCACCGCGCTGTTCCACGTGGACCCGCGGAACGGCCGCATCACGGAAGTCCTCGGCGGCCGGCGCCGTATGAGCGGCTTCTCCTACGACGAGCGCTACCGCCGCGTCGCCTACATCTCGACCGAGATCGACAAGCCGACCGAGCTCTACATCGCGGACATCGACGGCAAGAACGAGCGCCGCCTCACCGGCTTCAACGACGCGCTCAACGCCGAGATCGCGTGGTCGGACGCCGAGCGGTTCACCTACGAGTCCGTCGGGGGCTTCGAGATCGAGGCGTGGCTCATGAAGCCGTACGGCTACGAGCCGGGGAAGAAGTACCCGCTCGTCCTCTACATCCACGGCGGCCCGCACTCCGCCTACGGCGAGGGCTGGTTCGACGAGTTCCAGAACCTGGCGGCCGCCGGCATGTGGGTGCTCTTCACCAACCCGCGGGGCTCCAGCGGCTACGGTGCCGACTTCACCTACAGCACGCGGGGCAAGTGGGGCGGGGAAGACTACCTGGACATCATGAAGGCGGTGGACATCGTCGCCCGGCGGCCCGATGTGGACTCGACCCGCATGGGCGTGACCGGCGGATCGTACGGCGGCTTCATGACCGCGTGGATCACCACCAAGACCGACCGCTTCAAGGCCGCGCAGACGGACCGGATGATCAGCAACTGGTGGTCCTGGTACGGCACTTCGGATGCCCAGGGGCTCACCGAGTTCGAGTTCTACGGCAAGCCGTGGGACAACCCCGCGAACTACGACACGCTCTCGCCGATCCGCTACGCGCACCGGGTCAAGACACCCACGCTGATCGTGCAGTCCGAGGAGGATCACCGCACGCCGATGGGCGAAGCGGAGCAGTGGTTCGTGGCCCTCAAGAAGAACGGCGTGCCCGTCGAGTTCATCCGCTACCCGCGCTCGAACCACGACCTCTCGCGCACCGGCGAGCCGTGGCTGCTCGTGGACCGTCTCGCTCGCCTGCGTCAGTGGTTCACGTACTGGCTCATCGGTCCGGAAGACGTGGAGGCGGCGACGACGGAGGCCAGCAGCGACGGCGGCGGCTCACGCTGAGACATTCCGCACGACCGAGAGGCGGGGCCGGCGATCTCGCACGCCGGCCCCGCCGTCCATCGTATCCAGAACCGAAGGGCAGTCGCGGAGCCGAGCCCGCAGCGGCTCGGCGCCCCGGCCCTGCTTCGTCACGATGGGGCTGGCCCGCGCCACCCGCCCTGGCGACGGGGAGCGGCAGGCGCCGGTGGGGCCGCGCAGCGCGTCTCGCTTTCCTTGCGCGGAGGCGGCAAACCGCCATACTCGCCGCAGCACGGCTCTTAGCCATGGAAGTTTGCCGCACTGGACGCGGCGAAGTTCCAACGCATCGGCGGCGCGGCCCTGCGCCGTGGAAGTTTGCCGCGCCGGGCCCCGCGAAGTTCCACACGTAACGCCCGCACGGTCTGCGATCATGGAAGTTTGCCGCACCGGGTAGGGCGAAGCAAAGCGGGGCGAGAGGGTAACCTCACACTTCGACGGGGAGCGGGTGATGCAGGTCGCACCCCGGGCTGAACCCGCCGCCGCACGCGGGGCAGCGATGCCCGCTGTCGACGCACTCCCGGATGGTCAGCACGTGGCCGCACGCGCCGCAGAGCACCGCGGGCGTATCGAGCCGCTCACGCGGCCACCGTTCGGGCGAGTGCCTCTCGTGTTCGGTGTGGCGGTCGTGACCGGCGTAGGACTTCCCGCAGCAGGGCAAGCGGATGGCGCTGAGGTCCAGCGGCCCGTGTCAGTGGGCGCAGCGCGTCTCGGCGTCCAGCGGCGGGCCGTAGACTTCGGGGCGGGAACGGGAGGACCACGACGCCCCACCGCGTTCGGGGCCGTGGTCTCGAGACACGGCGTCGCACCGCGTTCGAGGCCGCCGTCGTCCTGAGATGCGGTGCCGCCGCGAGCCGGGCCGGACGCGCCGGGGCCCGGCTCGTGCGCCGTCGTCGTCACGCTCCGGGCTCGACCCCGCGCACCGCGGCGATGATCTTCCACGCCACGGGCAGGAGCGCCGCCGCGAGCAGGAGCTTCACCGCGTCGCCCACGAGGAACGGCAGGAACCCCGCGAGCAGCGCCCGCTCCCAGCCCACGAAGGCGGCGAGCCAGGTCACGCCGAACGCGTAGATCACGGCGGTCCCCGCGAGCATCGCCAGTGCAGCGGTGTCGAAGCGCCGGTCCCAGCCGCGCTCCGCGAGCCGGCCCACCAGCCAGGCAGAGAACGGGAAGGCCATGAGGTAGCCGCCGGTCGGACCCAGCAGCCACGGCAGGCAGCAACCGCCTCCCGAGAAGATCGGCAGCCCGGCGACTGCGGCGGCGAGGTAGGTCAGCATGCTCGCCACACCGCGCCCACTGCCCAGCGCCGCGCCGACCAGCAGGACGGCGAACGTCTGACCGGTGATCGGCACCTGCGAGAACGGCAACGGCACCGACAGCCGGGCGCCCAGCGCCACCAGCGCAGCGCCCGCCGTCACCAGCACGACCTCCGCCGTGGCGCGACGCAGCGCCGTCGCACCCCGCGCGCCTGCCACCAGCGTACCCGCGATCGTCATCGTCCCCTCGTCTCCCGTGGATCTGACTGCTGCGACTCGCGCGGCTCCGCGCCGCCGCGCTGTCGCGAAAGAATGCGGCCGCGCGCGGCGATGTCAAGGCGCGGAACGCGCCGGAGTGGGCCGCCGGCCGACGCTCCGCCGTCCCGAGCAGTCCGGCGCGGCGGGGCCGAAACGACGCCGTGCGGTCGGACCTCTACGCCGGGGGCACCCTCGGCCGTCGTCAGAGGTCACGTTTTCCGCGCGTTCTTCGGGCGAGGAGGCCGAACACGCCCCAAACCTACGGGAGTCCCATGGAGGACCTGCGCTGTCCCAGCGGCCCGTGTGGCACGGCCGCCACCGCGTTGCGCACATCACGACGTTGCGCAGACGTATGGGCTGGAACTGATCCGGATGGCGAGGTCGCGTCACCCCCCGACCCGCGCTTCGCCCATCAGATACCGCCGGAACCACTCCACCGTCCGCGGCCACGCCGCGCGCGCCGCAGCCAGGTTCGCGCCGTCTTTCCCGTCCTGTTGCCGCAGGAAGCCGTGGCCGGCGCCGTCGTAGATCTGGTACTCGAACGTCTTGCCGAGGGCCTTCATCGCCGAGTCCGCCGGCGGCACCGTCACGTTCACCCGCGCGTCGTCTCCCCCGTATAGCCCCAACACCGGCGCACGGACGGTGCCCAGCTCTTCGGGCGCAGGCGAGGCCCCGTAGTACACCACCGCCGCGCCGAGCTCCGGCACGCGCACCGCGTGGGCGAACGCCACCGCGCCGCCCCAGCAGAATCCGACGACGCCGTAGCTGCGCGTCGCCGCAGGAAGCCCCATGCCGTACTCCGCCACCGCCCGGAGCTGCCGGTGCACGTCGGCCGGGTCCAGCGTGCGGATCGCCGCCGTGGCCGCATCCCGGTCCGGCTCGCCGGTGGCGGGATCGGCCGGCACGTTCTTCATGGTCAAGAGGTCCGGCGCGATGGCGATGAACCCGTCCGCCGCGAGCTGGTCCGCCACCGCTCGGATCCAGTCCGTCAGGCCGTAGATCTCGTGCACGACCACCACGACGGGTGCGCGGTCGGGCCGCTCCGGGTACACCACCCACGCACGCACGCTGTCCGCCGGCCCCGTCGCCACCATCACCCACTCCCCGTGCCGGGGCGAGTTCGCCAGCCGCTGCCGGGCATCCGCGGCGCCGGGCGGCAGGGCCGTTTGCCGCGCCTTCGCCGTAGCCTGCGGCGCGTGCGCAGCTTCACCGCGATGCTCAACCTGGCCCCGCGCCTGCTGCGCCGCGGCGCCCGTGGCCGCGAGGAACGCAGCAACAGCGAACGGTGCGGCGATCCACGCAACCCTGCGGTGCTCGGCCATGGTCACCCCGCGTGGTCCAGAGTCCTCGCCTGCGCGCCGGCCTCCTCGGCCAGCGCCTCCACCAGCGCTTTGAGCGACGCGGCGGCCGGGGAGCCGTCGTCCTCGAACGTGACCGTGTGACGGTCGCCCCCCTCTTCGACGACGATCCGGTACCGCGGCCCACCCGCGCCGCCCGTCGGGTGCGCCGGCAACGAGAAGAACCCCTCGGCCGCCAGCCGGCCGCGCACCCGGCCCGCCGCCTGGGCGTGCAGCCGATCCGTGTCCAGCGAGACGAGCTCGCGCTCCTCCGCGCCCTCTCGCCCGCCGCTCTGCGTCACCCTGATCCGCATCGTCCGGCGCATTCGGGGGGCCGGATGCGGGTCGCGAACGCCGATGGACTGCCACACCGGCACGCGCCGTGACCCGCGGCCGGAGACCGTCGTCCTCGGGCGAGAACGCCCGTCCCGTCAACGAAAAACGCGCGCGTCACCGCCCGGCCGCGCGCGTGTGTCAGGGACGAAGCTACGCCGCCCGGGGCGATGCCGTCAAGGGAGTCGAGGCGCTGGGCGCGGCGACCGACGCCGGCAACGCGTCCCGCGCACGCCGCCGCAGACGCCGCGGCCGGCGAACTCCCGGTCGCCCGGTCCCGTTCGGCGCAACGGCGGCCGTCGAACAACGGGCGCTCGCGGCACAGAGGTCATGCGCGGCGACAAACTGGCGGAACGAGCCACGAGCGGGCGCCGCTGCGGCCGCGACGGCCCCACCCGGCTCCGTCCCAGTCGCCCGGTCGGCCCATCCACTGGTGGAATCCGTGCGGCCGAAGCGCGTTTCTGGCGCCGATCCTGCATCCATCAGCGGCGCCTCGCTGGCAGAGCGCCTCTATCCAACCACACCCAGGGTCGTTTCAACCACAGCGGAGCGGAACGCGTCTGTACGGCCGGTGCTCACACAGGGCACCGGCGTATGGACATCCAGGGGATCTCACGGGCGGATCAGCGCCGACGCCGCGCTCGCCCGCGTGACGCCGTGAACCGTCAGCGCGCCGCCATGCGGTCCATGAACGCCCGCTCGTCGGGCGTCAGGCTCGCGGCCCCCTGGGTCCGCAGCTTCTCCATGATCCGGTCGACCTCTGCACGGTTGATCTCGTGCAGCTCCTCACGCCGGATCGCCTCCCAGCGGGAGGTGTCGATGCGCAGCTCGGCCGCGTAGCGCTCCACCATCGTCGGCCTGCCGGCGCGTTCGATCCGCTGCCATTCCCGCCTGCGGAGCAGCCGCACGTAGAAGAAGCCGCCAGCGAAGCCGCCGAGGTGGGCGAAGTGCGCGACCCCGGCGCCGGCGCCGCTGAGCCCGGAGTACAGCGAGAGAACGGCCATGACGATCACCAGCAGGCGCGCGGGAACGGGCACGACGGCCCACAGTAGGATCGGCTCGTGGGGCCAGAACATCGCGAACGCCAGCATGACGCCGAACACCGCGCCCGACGCGCCGATCACGGCCGCGTACGGCGTGAACAGGGAGAACAGCGCACCGCCCAGCCCGCTGACGAGGTAGAGCCCGAGGAACGCGCGGCTGCCGAGGCGCGCCTCCACACGGGGGCCGAAGAAGAACAGCCCCAGCATGTTCATCAGCAGGTGCCAGAACGAGCCGTGGACGAACATGTAGGTGATCAGCGTCCACGGCCGGGATACCACCAGCGCCGGGATGAACGCCAGGTCGATGCGCAGGAGCGGGTTGTAGCCCAGCAGGATGTGCACTCCGATGTTCAGCAGCAGGAGCCACTGCACGACTGGCGTCATCGCTCGTTCCTCACCTCGCTCATGCTGTCGCAGGCCGCCACACCGCCGCGGCCGATCCGTCCGGCGCCGGCAGCCGGTCCGGGTGCAGCAACCCGGCCAGGATCTCCAGCCCATCGGCCACGCGCGGGCCGGAGCGGTTGAAATACGCGGAGCCGTCCACCACGTAGGCGCGCCCCTCCGCGATCGCACGCGGCGCCGCCTCGACGAGCCGGCGCGCGTGCCGGTCGGCGTCGGCGCGCGCGTCTTCGAGCCCCATGCCGCACGGCATGATGATCAGTACATCCGGGTCCATTCCCGCCACGTCCTCCCAGGCCACTTCGCGGGAGCGCTGGCCGGCCTCCCCGAGCAGGTTCACGCCGCCCGCGCGCTGGACCATCTCGGGCACCCAGTGCCCCGGCGCGAACGGCGGGTCCAGCCACTCCAACGCCAGCACCCGGGGCCGCCCCGCTCCCGCGACCGCTCGCTCGACGGCGGACAGCCGGGAGCGCAGCCCGTCCACCAGCGCAGCGGCACGGGCCTCCACGCCTGCCGCGCGGCCCACGGCGAGGATCGCATCCAGGATGCCCTCGATATCGTGCGCGTCCAGCGAGAGCACCTCCGCCTCGAGCCCGAGCCGCTCGACCAGCTCCCGGACGCCCGGCGCCGGCACCGCGCACACTTCGCACACCGCCTGCGTGAGCACCAGGTCCGGCTCGACACGCGCCAGTGCATCCGCGTCCACCTCATACACGCTGCCGTGCTCCGCCAGCGCCCGGCGCACCGCACGGTCGATCTCACCGCTCGTCAGCCCGGATGGATCGAACCGGGGCCGGCTCACCCGCGGCCGGTCCAGCGCCTCCGGCGGGTAGTCGCACTCGTGCGAGATCGCGACGAGCCGGTCCAGCAACCCCAGCGCGCACACGATCTCGGTCCCGCTCGCCAGCAGCGACGCGATCCTGGTCTTCATCCTCGCCGGCACGAAATTACCCGCCCCCTGGGTCGTCGCAAGAACTCCGGCCGTGGTCCCGCCAGGTGGTACACCGCCACGTCGCGCCGGTGTCGCCCGCGCCGCTGCACGCGCCGGCGCGGACCCGCCCTGCCGGTCCCGCGGCGCCGCAAACGGAACAGAAAGCGCGGCGAGGGGTCCTGACCGGGACCCCTCGCCCCTCTCCCGACCACGGCGATGGCACGGCACGTTCGCGCCGCACCAACGCCCGCCGACTCAGCGCCGCGCCGATGCCGCGGCCGTCTCCACCTTCGACCGGATCAGCTCCTCGAGTTTGCCCAGCAGCGAGTCGCTCCCGGCGAGACTGGCGCCGAACAAGCCGTCGTCGCTCTGATCCGCCCTCTGCGCCGCGCCGTTCAGGTTGAGCCAGAGGTCGAACCGTTCACTGAGACGCAGCACCGTGTAGAACCGCTTCGCCGGCTCTCGCTGCAGCAGGACCAGGTCGACTGCGGCCGCGATGATCGCGACCTTGAACAGGACCACGTCCTTGAATGCATCCAGCAAGAGCTTCAACTGGAAGATCAGGACGTCCCGGATCAGGACGCCGGGCGACGTCACGGAATCGCGCTGCATGTCGGTCTCCGGACTCGGTGGCTGCCCTCCGGTCGCACCGGTCGGCTGCGCTCAGAAGGCCGCCGTTCCCCGCACGCCCGCCCTACGCAGCGTCCGATCCGATGGTTTCACCGTAGCGTCTCCGCCAACTTCGCGATCAGCTCCGCGTTGTTCCTGGTCTGCTTCATGAGCGCCAGCACCTGATTCATCGCATCGGCCGGCGTGCACCGCGCGAACTGGCGCCGCAACGCGTGGGACACTTCCAGCGCTTCCGGCGAGAGCAGCAGTTCCTCGCGCCGCGTGGCGCTCGCCATGAGGTCAATGGCCGGGAAGATCCGCCGCTCCGCCAGCTCCCGGCTCAACACGAGCTCGCTGTTCCCCGTGCCCTTGAACTCCTCGAAGATGACCTGGTCCATCCGCGAGCCCGTATCCACCAGCGCGGTGGCGATGATCGTCAGCGAGCCGCCGCCCTGCGAGGCGTCGATCGCGCGTGCACTGCCGAGGAACCGCTTTGGCTTCTCCAGCGACTGGGCGTCCAGCCCACCCGAGAGCGTGCGGCCGCTCCCCTGCTCGACGGCGTTGTACGCCCGCGCGAGCCGCGTGATCGAGTCGAGGATCAGCACCACGTCCTCGCCCATCTCCACGCGCCGCCTCGCGCGCTCCAGCGTGAGTTCCGCCGCCTCCACGTGGTGCTCGGCCGGCTTGTCGAAGCTCGACGCCACGACCTCGCCGAAGCCACACGCTTCCATCTCCGTGACTTCTTCCGGCCGTTCGTCCACCAGCAGGATGAGCAGCGTGAACTCGGGATAGTTGCGCGCGATCCCTTCGGCCACCGCTTGGAGCACCATCGTCTTGCCCGCCTTCGCGGGCGCCACGATCAGCGCACGCTGTCCCTTGCCGAACGGGCAGAAGAGGTCGATGATCCGGTTGGTGTAATCGGGCTGGCCACGCCGGCGCAGATCACACTCCAGCACGAGCTGCTCGCGCGGATGGACCGCGCTCAGGCGAGTGAATTCCGGCCGGCGGATCGCCTCCTCCGGCGGCCTCCCATTGACGCTCAGCAGCGTCGTGAGCGGCGGCCCTTTCCCTCGACCCGGTGCGCGGCCGACCGTGCCCGCGAGCTCGTCCCCCGTCCGCAGGCCGAACTTCTGGACGATGTTGCGGCCCACGAACACGTCATCGGGGCGCGGCCTGTAGTTCGCTTCCCGCCGCCGGATGAACCCGGTTCCGTTCGGCAGGAGCTCGAGCACGCCCAGCGCCCCGTCCCTCATCGCAGCCTGCTCCGGTGGTCCCTGCCGTGTCGCTTTCTCCTCTCGTGTTGCCATGCCTCCGCCGCTCGCAAGCAAGTCCCGCGCCCGCCCTCCGCGCGCGGCGCGCTCGTCGTGCCGGGCCGCTCATGGCGCGCAGCTCCGTCGCGCCCGCGCTGAGGTCCCGGGCTCCGTGTGCAAGATCGGCCGTGTCCGCCGTCATTGGGCAAGGCGGAACGACCACGGAGGGTTCATGCGCACGTGGAGCAACGATCGTTCACATCGTCGGGCGATCCATTGACGCCCCGGCCTGACGGGTTTTCCCAGGGGCTCTCGAACGCAGCCTCATGCGGTGGACTCGCCGGTGGGGGCTGTCTGCATCCACTGCGCCGCAAAGCAGTGTAGGCTGGGTTCTCTCTGTTCCTGGACGACCGGGAGCTGCGCAGCGAAACGACCGGCGCTTGCAACGCTCGCGCCAGCGAGGCGCGCATCCGGGGCCGATGCGGACGCACATGCGGCCGGGCCGTCCGCCCGCTGTGCAGGGCCCGCGCCACGACGAGCCGGGACGGTTGCCCGGGCTCCGCCTCGCACACGATGACGCCGGAGGGAAGTCCCGTCTCCGCGACGTCGCGATCGTCGTCACTGTCTCGGGGTCCACGGCCTCTGCCGTGATGGATCGGGCACGGCGGGCGGCCCGTCGGCTTGTTCCGTACGCCCGGACCGGCCGATCGGTTCCGCTCGACCACGCGCGAATCGGCCACCGGACGCCGCTCCACGCGCTACCCACGGGAGCTCGAGGCCGGGACGGTTGCGGGGCTGCGACGGGTGCGCGGCCGCTCCGCCCGAGGAACCCTCCTGGCCCGCGGTGTACGGATGGGCCAGGTCGGGTGCAGGACCGCGCCGACGGGCTCCGCGGCCCCTGTGCCCGGCCGTGTCCCGGTCCGCCGTGCGGCCGCGGCGGATGCATGCACCACGCACCTCGACCAACAGCCGCTCGTCGGCGGCGTCCCGCGCGCCGGGCGGACCGTGTGCCCGTGAGCATCGACTGGGCCGAAGTGTACCGCGCGACCTACCGCGACCTGGTCCGCTTCCTCCACCGCAAGGTGTGGGACGCGGAGCGCGCGCAGGACCTCGCGCAGGAGGCGTTCGTCCGCGCCCTCCACCAACAGCCCGACAACCCGCGCGCCTGGCTGTTCACCGTCGCGGCCAACCTCGCCAGGGACGAGGCGCGCTCCGTCGTGCGTCGGCGCAAACACCTCGCGTTGCTCCGCACCGAGCGCTCGGCCGGACCCGCCGTCGCCCCTGCGCCCGATGACGCGCTCGAGCACAGGGAGCGCGTGGAGGCCGTCCGCCGCTCCCTCGCCGCACTCTCCGAGCGGGACCGCGAAGTCCTGCTGCTCTGGGACGCCGGGCTCAGCTACGCCGAGATCGCGGAGCAGACCGGCCTCGCCCTGGGCGCCATCGGCACGACCCTGGCCCGTGCGCGGCGCCGGCTCGTGGAAGCGTACGCCACGTTGGAGGAGAGGCATGTCGCACGTGGATGACGGCACTCTGCACGCGTACCTCGACGGCGAGCTGGAGACGGTCCGGCCCGGCGCCTCCGCCGCTCTCGAGGCCCACGTCGCCGCCTGCGGCGAATGCCGAGCCCGGCTCGAGGAGGAGCGCCGTATCCGCGACCGTGCGCGCGCGATCCTCGACCACGCGGCGCCTGTCGGCGTGGAGGTCCCGCCGTTCGACGTCGTGCTCGGCCGCGCGCGCGGCGACGCGGGTAGCGCGGCGACGACACCCCGCCCGCGGCGTCCCTGGACTCTCCCGCTCGCCTGGGCCGCCAGCGTTGTCCTCGCCCTGGCTGGCGGCTGGTGGGCCCATGAGATGGTGCGGGCGCCCGAGTACGCGGCGCTCCGGCACGAGGTGCTCGAGAGTGCGGACGCCGACGACGCCGTGCCGTCGTCCGTGCCGGTCTCCACGTCGTCGGGCGAGGCGGCGACCGCCGGGAACCCGACCCCGCCGACAGCGGCGACGGGCAAACCATCGCTCACGGGCCAGGTCGAACCGGCACGCGATCCCAGCGCGACGGAGGAGGCGAGGCGTGCGCGTCTTGCGGCGGGCGCGACCACGGCACCGAGTGTGACGCAAGGCGGCGCGGCCGCAGAGGACGAGCGACCACGCGGGGCCCCGCCGCAGGCCCGCGCCGTGGCCGCGCTGCGAGCCGGGGACAGCGGCGGCGGAGCGGCGGCCCAGGCGAAGGTGGCGGGCACGGACGCGGTACGGAGCGACGCGGTGGCGCCCGCTCCGGATGCAGTGCGGTGGTCCGCCGTCGATCGTGCCGAGGCGGAGCGCCGACTGGGCGGCCGCCTGTTTCTCGTCGAGGGGCTGGAGACCGAGTCCATCGAGATCGCGGACGGCGGCGGCCTGCCCGTCGTGCGGACCCGCCAAGCGGTCGCGCCGGGCACCACGCTCGTGCTGATCCAGCAGGCCACGACCCCTGGAGCGGCGGTCGGGCTGCCGCTGCTCGCCCACCCGGAGGGCGACGCATCCGGACCCGCCCGGGTCTCTGTCCAGCGGAACGGCTTCCTCGTCCTACTCGTCGCCGATCTGCCGCTGGACTCGCTGCGCGCCCTTGCCGAGCGTCTCCGGTGAAACGAAACCCGCCGGGCGCGCCGCTCGTAGGGCGGCGCGTCCCACGGCGGTGCCACTCCGCGGAGGCCACGATGGAAGTGCTCATCCCCATCACCTTCTTCGTCTGCGCGGCAGCCGTGCTCATCCTGCGGCCGGTGAGCAAGCAAGTCGGTGCGCTGCTCGAGGTCATCATCCGTGAACGTCAGACGCGGCTCGACGCCGGCGCCCGGGCGCACGCGGCGGTGTCCGAGGTGGAGCTGCACGCGACGACCCGCCTGCTCGAACGCATGAGCCACCGGCTCGATCTCATCGAGGAGCGACTGGACTTCGTCGAGCGACTCGCCGACACCCGCGAGCGCGAGGGACGCCGCCTCGGCAGTGCTTCCGGCTGATCGAGGGGAGTTCGCCGTGCGTCGCGCGGCACCCGATCGCTTCACGCGTGCCGCTTGCCGTTGCACGGCCGTTCCGTTAGATTGTTCATCGACACTCGAGGGGGCCGGCTCGCCGATCGGACGGCTCGGCCCGGCGCGCGTGCGCTGGGCGCCGCTCCGGAGGCCTGCGCGGCCCCTCTCGTTTGTCGCCCCGGCGGAGAGTCCGCCGCGGCCGTACGGAAGGACGGTGCAACGAATGCGTTTCGACGAACTCGTTTCCAGCCCGCCGCTGCTCCGCGCCATCGCGGATCTCGGCTGGCAGGAACCCACGCCCATCCAGCAGCTCGCCATTCCACCCGCCCGCGAGGGTCGCGACGTCGTCGGCATTGCTCAGACCGGGACCGGAAAGACGGCAGCGTTCCTCCTGCCGGCGCTCGAACGGCAGGTGGACAAGGAGGGGCTCCACACGCTGGTGCTGTGCCCCACGCGAGAGCTCGCGCAGCAGGTCGCCGACGATGCGCGCGCACTCGCGCGCTACACCGAGCTCTGGGTCGGGGTCATCTACGGCGGGGTGCCGATGCGCCCGCAGACCCGCGACCTGCGCGCCGGCTTCGATGTGCTCGTCGCGACGCCGGGGCGCCTCCTCGATCATCTCGAGCGTGGGAACGTCGACCTCGGCAGCGTGGAGACGCTGATCCTGGATGAGGCCGACCGCATGCTCGACATGGGGTTCCGCCCGCAGATCGAGCAGGTGTTGGAGGCGTGCCCGCCGGAGCGCCAGACCCTGCTGTTTTCGGCGACGATGCCGCACGGCGTGCATGCGCTCGCGCTGCGCATCCTCCGCGATCCCGAGTGGGTGTCGGTGACGCCGCGGACAACGGTCGCGGACCGGGTCGAACAGGCGGTCTACCCCGTGCGCCCGGAGCGCAAGCCGGCGTTGCTGCTGGAGCTGCTCTCGCGGGAGGGCATGGACCAGGTCCTCGTCTTCACCGCGACCAAGGCGGGCGCCGAGCTCCTCCGCTCGCGCCTGCGCGCGGCGGGGATCGCCTGCGCGGTGCTGCACGGCGACCGCGACATGAAGGAGCGCCAGCGCGCGCTCGAGGCCTTCACCGATGGTCGGGTCCCCGTCCTGGTGGCGACGGACGTGGCGCAGCGAGGCCTGGACATCGAGGGCATCAGCCACGTCATCAACTACGACGTCCCGCGCAACCCCGAGGATTACGTGCATCGCATCGGCCGCACGGGGCGTGCGGGCGCGAGCGGGACCGCGATCACGTTCATGACCGCGGCCGAGGTCGGGGCTGTACATGCCATCGAGCGCACGCTCGGCTACAAGCTTCCGCGCGTTTCGCTCGAGGGATACGACTATGCCGGTGCGCCGGCGCAGCCCCGCGCGAACGACCCGTCTGCGTTCCGCGCCCGCGGCCGCCTCGGCGCCCGCCGGGCCGACGAACTCTCGCCCGAACAACTCAGGGAGCTCCTCCGCGTCGGTTGACCCGGGAAGCGATCCGGGAGATGCGGCGTGCGCTGGTCGACGCCCTCCGATGGGCGCGATGGCCGGCGCCTCCGGATCGGCACGGGAGGGGAAGGGAGGCGGCTCCGCGGTGGCGGGGCCGCGGAGCCACCTCACAGCGGAGCTACTCGCCCTTCCTCCGCGTTCTCGTCCTCGCAGAGCGCCACCGCTCGCCACGCGCCACACCAGCGCCCTCCTCCGCTCCCTCGCCCACGTTGGCGAGCACCCGCTCCGGCACCGCGGCCGGCTCGACGGCACGGATGCGGATGTTGCGGAACGCCAGCCGGCTGCCCGGATGGACCGCGAAGCCGATGAACGTGGGCTTCTCCGGCGTCGTGGGGAGGCCGCGCGCCGGGTCGCTGTTCACGAACCGCGTCACCCGCTCGCCGTTCAGGAGCACCGTGTACTCCTGCCCTTCGACGCGGATCTCGAACTCGTTCCACAAGCCCGGCGGCCGCGCCGCGACCGGCGTACGCTCCTGCTTCGGCTCGCCGTTGATCGCGCCCGTGCGCCGCACGATGGAGCCGTCGGGTGCGCCGATCTCGTCGATGCAGACCTCGAAGCCGAAGTCCATCGGCACGTAGGCCGGGTTCTCGTAGCCGAGGCTCTCCGGATCCGGGAAGCGCAGGAACACACCGGAGCGGTCCTCCTCGCGGAAGCGCCTCCACTCGAAGCGCAGCACGAAATCGGGCGGCGTCGGCACGCGGCACCAGAGCAGGCCGAGGTCATCGCCCGGCACCGTCTCCAGCGCGCCGTCCACGACCAGGAGCCGACCGGCTCCGACCACGGTCCAGTCCGTCGTGTCGCTGCCGTCGAACAGCGGACGGAAGCCGCCGCCCGGCATGTACGGCACGGCTTCAGGCACGAGGTGCCGTGCGAGCCGCCGCGTCAGCGCGAGACCCGTCACGATCGGGTTCGCCGCTCCAATGGTCGGGAAGACCGCTGGCCCGACGACGTAGACGTTGGCGATGTCGTGGAAGCAGCCGTCCGGGTCCGTGACCGAGGTGGCGGGGTCCGTGCCCATCCGCAGCGTGCCCGCCTCGTGATGCGTGCTGCCGATCGGGTCGCGCCGGCGCTCGAACGGCAGCACCTCGGACGGCGGGTGGCCTGCCGGCACGGGCAGCGCGCGCCCATCGAAGAGGACCTCGTAGTCGTGGTCGCCGGCCAGCACCCGGGCCACGTCGTCCGCAGCGCGGTCCATGGCGTGCCAGAGCGCCAGGTCGCGGGCGCTGCCGTCCGGCTGCCGCGGATCGGCGAACCGGACGAACGCGCGGCGGACGCCGTATTCGTCCCGCTCCGCATCCAGCGTGATCCGGCTCTCCGGGTTGTCCGGCTCCATCTCGCCGATGCCGCGGATCGTGATGACGACGTGCGAGTCATCCGCCGAGCGGAACCGATCGACGAGGTCCAGGTCCGGGATCCTGGTGAACAGCTCCGGCTCGGCGTCGCGCCCGTTGGGCCGGAGACCCGCGGCGGTGATCTGGAGCTGGAAGTGGCCCACGCGGCCGTCGTCGTGCACGTGCCTGCCCCTCACGATCAGCGCCGAGGTCTGGAGCTGGTCGGGCAGCGCCTCGGGCAACGCCTCGCGTGGGATGCGCACGGTGAGGTTCGACCGCAGGTGCGCCATCAGGTTGCGGCCGATCCGCTCGTGTGCCGGCGTGCCCTCGAACGAGAGCAGCGCGAGCCGCGTGTTCTCGATCGTGCCCAGCGCGAGCACCACGACGCCGTCCGGCGGCACGGGGACGTCACCCTGGTTGGTCCGCACCCCGACCACGCGGCCGTTGGCCGTGACGAGCTGCGTCACGTGGCACCGGGGCACCAGCATGAGCCGCTTCTTGGCGTCATCGCCGCCGGACTCCAGTTGCGCGGCGCGGAGCGCGCGGATCGCGAGTGGCACGACGCTGAACTTGTGGAGCGTGGGGAAGCCCGTCCCGGCCGGGTGCGTCTGCACCGCGAGCGGCGCGTCGAGCTTCGACACGTCCAGGTCCGTGGCGGGCGCGTCCTCGAACGCGAGCGGCAGCTCGGAGAGCGGAACCGCTCCCGTGACCTGCCCGGCTCCGATCGCCTCGTACAGCCGCTGCCGGAGCGCGTGGTGCAGCGGGCCCAAGACGGGTGCAGCGGTGCGCGTCGCGCCGATCAGCTCGGCAGCGCGCCGCAGGTCGCCGCCCTGGCGCGTCAAGTCGTCGACGACCTCCGGCGGCCAGCGGTCCTCGGGCAGTTCGGCGGGCAGCGGCTCGGGGGACCAGCCGTCCCAGAACAGAGACCGGCCTCCCACGCAGTAGGCGAGGCCGGGGAACTCCACGTTCGAGTGCCAGGGCAGGCCCCACACCTCGCCGCGCGGCGCGCCGTCCAGCCCGCGGGCACGCAGCTCGGCGATGCTCGTGGCGCCGGGGATCTCCAGACCCAGCAGCGAGAGGTTCTGTACGTGTTCCGGGAGCAACATCGGCCCGGCCTCGAGGACGAGGATCCGGTGTCTGTGCTCGGCATCCCGGAAGAAGAGCTCCTGCGCCAGTGCGAGGCCGAACGTCCCGCCGCCCAGCACGATCACGTCGAACGGCCGTGCATCCGGCCGATCCCTCGTGCTGCGCAGCGCTTCGTCCAGCCCGTTGCACACGTAGCGGCCGAGCACGTCGCGTGTGAAGTCCGTGACCTGCGGAGTCGCGGCGGTGGGCATGACCTCCTCCTCGTTGCGGTGGGTCGAAGTGACCGGACCCCGTCCCGCCCGCCCTCGCGCGTGCGGAGCCGTGGAACCGGCACCGGAGGGGGAGGCTCGCCGGGTGGTCGCGGCGGACGCTCCCACTCCGGCATGGTCGAATCCCGTACTGCTTCGAGACAAGAATCGCGGTGGCATGGCGCGCCGCCTCGCCACCGCGGGGGAAGACGATCGGCGCCGCACGCCGTCGCGCGCGGCGCCGCGCCTTGAAACGAAAAACGCCGCCCGGGCGGGCCCCGGCGGCGTCGACTCCGTTATCCTACACCCGCGCCGCGCGCGCGTCAACCCACCCGCGTCTCATCGGATCGGCCGGCCGATGCGCTCCCAGCGCACGTCCCGGATCCACGGGAACGCGTGCGGCGCCGTCCGGTCGTACGAGTAGTAGATGAACAGCGCCTCGCCCTTGATCTTGTCGCCGTCCACGAAGCCCCAGTGCCGGGAGTCCAGGCTGTCGTCCCGCCGGTCGCCCAGCACGAAATAGCGGCCGGGCGGCACCACCAGCGGACCCCAGTTCCACAGCGTCGGCCGGTACGTCGCGCGATCCACGCCGGGCGCGAGATACTCCTTCTGCCACTCCATCCACGGGTGCGTCACGTCCCCGCCTTGCCCAGAGCCCTCCGCGTACGGCTCGACCTGCGGCTCCCCGTTCACGTACAGCACGCCGTCCCGCATCTGCAGCGTGTCCCCCGGCAGCCCGACCACCCGCTTCACCAGGTCCAGGTTCGGCTCGTGTGGACCGCGGAAAACGATCACGTCGCCTCGCTCGAGACGCGTGTAGCCCGGCAACCGCAGCTTCGTCCCCGGGATCTGCGCGCCGTACGCCGCCTTGCTCAGCATCAGGAAGTCGCCCACGAGGAGCGTGTTCTCCATGGAGCCGGACGTGATCGTGAACGTCTGCACCAGGAACGTCCGGATCAGCAGGAACAAGCCGAACGCGATGGCGATCGACTTGATCCACTCCACCAGCCCGCTCTTCGGCTCGTCCTGCTCGGCGCGGTGCATGGCGCGACCGGCTTGACGCGCCGCCCGCGGCCGCATCCGTACCTTTCCCATTCGCGTCGCCTCCTCGGTCCCCATCCTCAGCGCCGCAGCGCCGAGACATCCAGCTTGAACAACCCGCTCAGCATGTCGGACGCGTACAGAGCGTCGCCGGCGAGCTGGACACCCCATACATACACCGGCTGGCCGATGTCGTGCAGTCCCCGGCCGATCAGCCGTCCCATCCGCGCCAAGTCGCAGCGGCCGTCCTCCGACCGCTCCGCCGCCGTGCAGGCGCCCAGGTCGCCCCGAACGTCCAACGCCACCACGCCCCCGTTGTAGTACGCCGCGTACAGCACCCCGCGCGGCTCGTCCATCACGAAGTTGTGCGTCCCTGCCGAGGGCAGGCGGAAGAACGCCACCTCGACCGGCGCCGCCAGATCCGAGAGGTCCACCACGTGGATGTCTCCCGCGGACGATTGCCCCAGCGTGCCCGGCCTCTCCTCGCCCACGAACGCATAGCGCCGGGAGGAGCCGTCGTGGTACCACCAGATGTTGTGCACCGACCCGCCCACCGTCTTGACGTTCCCGAGCAGCACCGGGTCGGAGGGCGACCCGCCGTACGGCGGGCCGATCCCCCAGATCGTCACCCCGTCGTGCCACACCGCCGTGAACAGCAGCCCATCGCGCACGAACACGTCGTGCACGAACGGATTGCCCATGGGCCGCACCAGCACCTCCTCCGGAGCCGCCGGCTCGGTCAGGTCCACCACGACGAGTTGCGGAGGGTCCGGGTTCACCGCGAGGAACGCGTAGAGCCGGCCGTCCACCCGGCCCAGCTTCACGGTGTGCACGCCGTTCCGCGTGCTCGCCGCCTGGAAGCGCGAGAGCCGTCGCGGCCGCGCCGGATCGCTCCGGTCGAACACGACGATGGAGCCCGGTACGTACTCCGTCGCGACCACCAGCAGCGCGCCATCGTCCGAGATCTGGACATCGCCCGTCGTCGTCGCGCCGTCAATGATCAGCGAGTCCACCAGCACGGGCGTGCGGCCGGAGACATCCCAGATCTTCACCGCGTTGCCCACCGCAGTGCGCCGGCCCCACGTCGTCGTGTACGCCCAGCCGTCGCGCACCGCGACCTCCGCGGTGTAGCGCTCCGGCACCGGCCCATGGCCCAGGACGCGCAGCGAGACGGGCTCGTTGCGTCCGCCGGGGTCGCCCCCGCCGGGGTCCTCGTTCCCGGGGGCGTCGCCTCCGGCCCCCGGATCGGTCACGCGTTCGCCCGTGCAGCCGAACGCCAGCAACAGCGCAAGCGCTGCCGCGAGCCACCGGTTCCTGCTCATGACGTGGCCCCCTCGCTGTGCGGCTTGCGCCGCGGGTGGTCAGTGGCCGCCGTGCCCCGACGCGTGGGCGATGGGTGGCCGTGCGACGCCGTAGCGGCCCATGCGGCCGTGGCCCGCGCCCCCGTCCAGGCGCACGCCCGCCGCCGCGCTCCACATCCTCCGGTCCAGCCCGGCGCCTCCCACGTGCTCGGGCGAGTTCAGCCACGCGTGGCTCGCCGAGACCTCGAGTCCGGCGCCGGGCCAGAGCGTCGCGCGCGCGGCCCACGAATCCCCGACCCGGTCCACCGCAGGCATGTCGCGCGGCCCCTCGGGCTCATCGCCGTTGAACACGCCGACCTCGAGCGCAGCAGGGCCGTACCGCACCGCGCCGATCACCACCGCGCGCTCCGGGATCTGGGCGAGGTGGTGGTTGACGGGGAACTTGACGAACGGCCGCGACATCGGGTCGTCCGTCCCGTACGGCGCGAACCCCTTGCCCACCGTGAGGGAGGCGGCGGCCCGGCCGCGGGCGAGCCGGAGCGTGCCCACGACCTCGTGCAGCAGCGTGTGGGGATGGCGCTTGTCCACGAAGCCCTCGCCCCAGACGCCCGGGCTCAGCTCGCCGCCGGCAATGGTGAGCCCCTCGAGGTTGGCCATCCCTTTCAGCTCCAGCCGGCCGCCCCACGCGCGCAGCGCCGCGGTCAGCGCCGGCTGCGTCAGCACCGCCTCCGTCCGCGCCTCGCCGGCAAACGCCGGAGAGGCGTGGGTCACCACCGCGACGGCCTGCGCACCCCACGGCCACGACCTCTCCACCCCGCCGCCCCCGCCCGCGCCCTGCCCGGCCGCCGCGGCCGGCCCCGCCAGCAGCGCGGCGCCCGCGAGCACCGGCGCGCGGACCCCTCTCAGACAACCGCGCACGCGTCCACCTCGGTTCCGGGAGGATGGGGGAAACGGCGCGGGGCGCTCCCCGGCACCGCCGCGCCGGTCTGTCCTACACGCCCGCTCCGCACCCGGGTCCGCCCGCGGGCCGGGCGCGCCGCCACCACATCCACGCTGCCACCACACCCGCGCGCTGCCAGCACACCCGAGCGCCGCGATCACACCGGCGCCGCCACCACACCCCACCCGCGCACCGCCCCTGCGCGAACCCGCGACCTCGGCTCCGCACGAGCGCGCCCGGCCCGCCGCGTCGCGGGCGGCCCAGACGGCGACCGGACGGTGCTCCCTCCACCCGCGCCGGACACACCGACCCGCGCACGTGGCCCCCCAGGCCCGCACCCATTGCAACCCTGGCCCCCCAGACCCTATCCAATCCCGTGGCCCTCAGGGGGATGGACTCAGGTGGACCGGGCGTACCAGGTGATCACCGGGAGCAGCGACCGGAACGCGGCGTCAGCCAGTCTGGATCGGGCCGACGCGGCCGCCGCCGCGCGAGGCGACACGCGCGCCTTCGAACGGATCTACGCCCGGCACGTCGCCCGCATCCACAGCCTCGCCCGGCGGATGATCGGGCCCGAGGACGCCGACGACGCCACCCAGGAGGTCTTCGTCCGGGCCTGGACGAGGATCGCCAGCTTCCGGGGCGACGCCGCCTTCGGCACCTGGCTGCACCGCCTGGCCATCAACGTGCTGCTCGGCCGCAGGATCTCGCTCGCGACGCACCGCGGACGGTTCATCGAAGCCGATGAAACCGTCGCCGCCGTGCCGACGAGGCCGCCTTCGACCGAGCTGCGCATGGACGTCGAGACCGCCATCGAGCGGCTGCCCAGCGGCGCACGCCAGGTCCTGGTCCTGCACGACATCGAGGGCTACAAGCACGAGGAGATCGCCGGCATGCTCGGCATCAGCGTCGGCACGTCCAAGTCCCAGTTGCACCGCGCGCGCATGGCCCTGCGCGCGTTCCTCGACCGCTGAGGTTGGCGCCATGCACGACCCGTGGACCGACCGGCTTTCCGAGTACCTGGACGATGAGCTCCCACCCGCCGAGCGCGCCGCGCTCGAGGAGCACCTCGCCTCCTGCGCGCACTGCGCCGCCGTGCTCGCGGATCTGCGGCGCGTGGTGCAGCGGCTCGCCTCGCTGGAAGACCGGCCGCCCACGCGCGACCTCTGGCCCGGCATCGAAGCGCGCATCGCTGCGGCCGGCGCTGCCGATGAGCCGCGCGTGCTCGAGCTGCCCACACGCGCGCAGCGGGCTCCGCGCCGCTTCTCCTTCACCGCTCGCCAGCTCGTCGCCGCCGCCCTCGCCCTCATCTTCCTGTCCGGCGGCGCCGCCTGGATGCTGCGGCAGCCGGCAGGCCCTCGCGCCGCGGCAGGGCCCGTTTCTCCGGACGCGCCCGTGGTCGAGACGAGTTTCGTCGGCTCGACGTGGAGCGACTACGACGCTGCCGTCGCCGAGCTCGAACGCGCGCTGGAGCTGCACCGTGACCAGCTCGACTCCGCCACCATCCGCGTGGTCGAGGAGAACCTCCGCATCATCGACGCGGCCATCGACGAGGCCCGACGCGCGCTGGAGGCGGACCCGGCCAACAGCTACCTCAACGGGCACCTGGTGAACAGCATCCAGCGTAAGGTGGACCTGCTGCGCAACGTCGTCACGCTCGCCAGCGCCGCGACGTGAAGGGATCGGAGCCGATGCTCTCCTCGCTCTTCGGCGCCGTGGCCATTGCCCTGGGCATCCTCCAGCCGACGGACACGACCATCGCCGTCCGCAGCGGCACCCGCCTCGAGGTGACGAACATCGAGGGCGAGGTCGTGGTCCGCGCGTGGAGCCGGGACGAGGTGCGCGTCGTCGCATCCCGGTCCGACGTCGACGTTCGCTCGTCCGGCTCCGTCCTCCGCGTGCGCCCGGAGCACGGCCATGGCTCCGGCCGCCGGTCCGTGGATCTCCGCGTCCACGTCCCGGCGTGGATGGCCGTCCACATCAGCGGCCCGGCCACCGATGCGACCGTCCTGGGCGCGAACGCCGACGTCACCATCGAGACCGTCCGCGGCGAGATCCTCGTGCGCGACGTCGCGGGACGCGTGCGTCTCCGGTCCGTGCAGGGAGACATCCGCGTCGAGAACGCCCGTGGCCGCGTCGAGATCCGCGCCGCGACCGGCGACATCGCCGTGCGCGACGCCTCCGGCGACATCGCCGTCGAGAACGTGGAGGGCGACATCGACCTCGCCCGCATCGATGCGCGGAGCGTGGGCGCCGCCACCGTCAACGGCGACATCTCGTACACGGGCAGCATCCTCGAGGACGGCCGCTACCGGCTCGCCACACACAACGGCGACATCTCCATTGCCATACCCGAGACCGCCGACGCCACCATCAGCGTCGCGACTCACGCGGGCGAGTTCCACTCGGACTTCCCCATCCGGCTCCACCGCGCCGGCGCGGGCGGGCGCTACGACTTCGTGATCGGCTCCGGCCGCGCGCGCGTCGAGCTCGAGTCGTTCAACGGCGAGATCCGCCTGCGTCGGCCGCGCGCGCCCGTCGGCAGCGGGCGATCGGCGGCAACCGACCACGCGTCGCTGCGTCAGGACCCCCAACGGAAGAGACGACCATGATGCCTCAGGTGACGACCGGCGCGCTCGTGGCCCTGCTCATCGCCCCTCTCCAGTTCGCTGGCGAGCTCCGCGTGCAGCGAGGCGCCGGGGAGCCCGACGCGCTGCAGCGCATCGCGACACCGCAGCCCGACTTCCACTGGCGCGGCCGCATCGATCGTGGGAAGGCCATCGAGGTGAGGGGGATCAACGGGGACATCCGGGCGGAACGGGCGACCGGGGATGCCGTCGAGGTCACGGCCGTCAAACGCGGGCGCGGCAGCGACCCCGAGCGCGTGACCATCGAGGTCGTCCCCCACGGCGACGGCGTCACCATCTGCGCCGTCTACCCGAGCCGCGACGCGGCGCGACCCAACGAGTGCCGGCCCGGGGGCGGGAACGGCAGGGTCAGGGACACCGGCGTCGTGGTCGAGTTCGTCGTGCGCGTCCCGGAGGGCGTACGCCTCGTCGCCGCCACCGTCAACGGCAAGATCGAAGCGCGCGACCTGGCGAGCGACGCCGCGCTGACCACCGTCAACGGATCCATCAGCGTCTCCACCACCGGGCTCGCCCGCGCTTCGACGGTCAACGGCTCCATCGACGCCGTCCTCGGCCGCGCCGACTGGACCGGCGCCCTCGAGTTCAACACGGTCAACGGCAGCATCACCGTCGAGTTGCCGGAGGGGCTCAGCGCCGAGCTGGAGGCCGCCACCGTGAACGGCCGGATCAGCACGGAGTTCCCGGTCACCGTATCGGGACGCTTCAGCCCCAGGCGCTTCCAGGGCACCATCGGCGACGGCGGCCGCCGGCTCCGGCTCAGCACCGTCAACGGCACGATCCGGCTGCGCCGCGGCGAGCCCGGCGCCTAGGTCGCGGCCTGCGGCGCCCGGCCCCAACCGCCGCCGCCGGGCGTCCGCACGCTGATGACGTCGCCCGCCCGGGCGAGGAACGTGACCTTGGCCGGGAGCGGCCGCTCCTCGCCCGCCCGCAACAGCCGGTTCTCGCCAGGGGCGCCGGGCTCACCGCCCGCCAGCCCCGCCGGCCGGCGGGCCCGCCGCTCCGTGAGCAGACTGACGGTCGCGTCCCCGAGCAGCTCGATGTCTCGCCTCAGGCCGTCGCCGCCCCGGTGCAGACCGCTGCCGCCGCTCCCGCGCCGGATCTCGTAGCGTCGCACCCGGAACGGGTACGCGTGCTCCAACGCTTCCACGGGCGTGTTCAGCGAGTTCGTCAGGTGCACGTGCACGCCCGAGAGCCCGTCCCCGGCCGGGCCGGCGCCCATTCCGCCGCCCACCGTCTCGTAGTACGCATAGCCGGCGCCCGTGCGAGGGTCGCGTCCCCCGATGGTGAGGTTGTTCATCGTCCCCTGCGACTGCGCCGGGATCAGCTCGGGCAGCGCCTCGGCCAGCGCCAGCAGGAGAACGTCCGCGATCCGCTGCGACGTCTCCACGTTGCCCGCCGCCACACCGGCCGGCGGCGTCGCGGCGACCAGGCTCCCCTCCGGCGTCACGATCCGCACCGCGTCCAGATCGCCGCCGCCCGCGGGCAGCGTCTCCCCCAGCAGCGCCTCCAGCACGCACCGCAGCACGTACCGGACGCACGAGACGGTGATCGCCCTCACCGCGTTCACCCCACCCTCCGCCTGCGGCGCCGTCCCCGTAAAGTCCACCTCCGCTTCATCCCCCCGCACCACGATCCGCACCCGGATCGGGAACGGCCCGCCCCCCAGCCCGTCGTCCTCCAGCCACTCCTCCGCCTCGTACGCGCCGTCCGGAATCCGCGCGAGACCGGCCCGCACCAGCCGCTCGCCGTACCGCCGCAGCTCGGCCATCGCCGCCACCACCTCCGCAGCACCCCGCCGCTCCACCAGCTCCGCCAGCCGCCGCTCCCCCACCACCAGCGCCGCCACCTGCGCTGCGAGGTCACCCTCCCGCTCCTCCGGCGTCCGCACGTTCGCCAACAGCAGCCGCCAGACGTCCTCCTGCCTCTCTCCCGCCACCATCAGCCGCACCGGCGGGATCCGCAGCCCCTCCTGGAACACCTCCCGAGCCAGCGGCATCGAGCCGGGCGCCATCCCGCCCACGTCCGCGTGGTGCGCCCGCGCCGCCAGGTACGCCAGCGGCCGCGCCCGCCCCCCGCTGGAGCCCGTCCCGGCACCCCCCACATACACCGGCTTCACCACCGTGATGTCCGGCAGATGCGTCCCGCCCCGGAACGGGTCGTTCGACACCACCACATCGCCGGGGCCCGGCTCCAACTCCAGCGCAGACTCCACGCTCGACGGCATCGCGCCGAGGTGCACCGGCATGTGGTCCCCCATCGCGACCACCCGGCCTTCACCATCGAACACCGCGCACGAGTAGTCCCGCCGCTCCCGGATGTTCGGCGAGAGCGACGCCCGCCGCAGCGCTGCCCCCATCTCTTCCGCCACCGCGGTGAAGAGCTGGCGATAAACTTGCAACCTCACCGCACCGAGCGCCGGCGCCCCTGGCATCGGACCTCCAGGTGGATTAAATTGCATTTTCTTGTATCATCGACACGCAGGCCCCGCCTGCAGGACACGGACCACCCCTCCACCTCTGCCCAAGGAGGACCCGGTTGAGTCGTCGCACACAGAAAACCTCTCTCTTCGAACGGGCTCGCGACGAGCTCTTCAGCCATATCCACCGCTGCGGCGTGCTCGAAGCCACCGAAGAACAGCAGCGCGAGTGGATGGATGACACGATCCAGTACCTCGCCCAGCGGTACCCCGACCTCACCCCGGCCGAAACCGCACAGCTCCGCGACCTCGGCCTCCGGTTCTGCCAGCCCGTGATCCCCCACGGCAGGAAGCCTGTCCCGCGCTCCGACGAGGACGCAACCGCCGCCTGACCCCGGCCGTGCCCTCTCGCGCCGGCCCGACACCCGCGTGCGCGGGCCGTCGGCCGGCTCGATGTTTCCTCCCCCACGCCCTCGCCCGCGGCCCCGGCCCGGGCCCTCGTTCTCGTAAACATCTGCTCTCGCGGCCCGGCAATTGCGCTCCCCGCTCTCCCGGGAGGTGCTCATGACGTCCACCGCCGGGAACTCGTCACGCTCGCCTCGACCCGCCGCCGCGAACCCCGCGCCCGAACGGGGGCACCCGCCGGCGCTCCACCAGGACGGGATGCTCCACCTCTTCTACGCCGGCCAGCCGGTCCCCTGTCCCGTCGGCTGCGGCGGCACCGCCGAGGTCGTCCGGGTCAGCACCTCGGACTCCGGCGCGGGCGAGCTGTGGCTGGAGTGCGCGAGCTGCGCCCAGCGCCAGCGCTACGAGGTCCCGCGGGCCGGGCAGGCCGAGAAGCGCAGCGTCTCCACCGCGCTCCGCGCGGGCCGGGCGACGTGGTGCCCGCGGCACGCCGCGCCGGTGGCGCTGACCCCGCGCGGGCGCCAGCTCGTGTGTCCCGCGTGCGGCGTGGTCTTCCGCGACTGAGGGACGATGCGTCGAGGGCGGATCGAACTGCCCAAGGTCGAGAGGCGGCGGCGGGGCCAGTGGTCGCGCGTCGCGCTCGTCGTCGGCTCGGCGGCGCTGACCTTCGCCCTCGCCCGGATCCAGATCCTGGCCCGGGACGAGTACGCGCTCATCGCCAAGGAGAACCGCGTCCGGCCGATCGTCGTCCCGGCACCGCGGGGCACGATCTACGACCGGCACGGGCAGGTGGTGGCGGAGAACACGGTCGGCTACCGGGTGCTCCTCATGCCCGCGCCGATGGACTCGATGCTGGCGCAACTGGCGCGGCTGCGGCCCATCCTGGGCCTGACGGACCGGGAGATCGCCCTGGCCATCGCCCGCTACCGCCGGGAGCCGCACCTGCCGATGCAGGTGACGGCCAACGCATCGCCCGGCGGCGTGGCACGGCTCCAGGAGCGCCGCTTCCTGTTCCCCGGTGTGCTGATCCATCAGTATCCGCGCCGCCATTACCCGGCGGGCGAGGCGGTGGCGCACCTGGCCGGCTACGTGGCCGAGATCAGCAGCGCGGAGCTGGAGCTGCCCGAGTTCGCCGGGTATCGCCAGGGCCGCTGGATCGGGAAGGCCGGGCTCGAGCGGGCGTACGAACGCGTCCTGGGCGGCGAGCCGGGTGTCCGGTACCTGGAGGTGGACGCCCTGGGGCGCATCCTGCGCTGGTTGCCGGAGGAGAGCGGGCTCCCTCCGATCCCGGGGCGTGACATCACGCTGTACCTCGACCTGGATCTCCAGCGCTACGTCGCGGAGATCTTCCCGAAGGGCATGCGGGGCGCGTTCGTCGCGCTGGACCCGCAGACCGGCGGGGTGCTCGCCCTCTACAGCACGCCGTCCTTCGACCCCAACCTGTTCGTGGGCGGCATCGACCCGGAGATCTGGGAGCAGCTCAACAACGACCCGGGCAAGCCGCTCCTGGACCGTGCCACGGGCGCAGCGCAGCCGCCGGGCTCGACCTTCAAGCTGGCCACGGCGGCGGTGGCCATGGACCTCGGCGTCCTGAAGCCGAACGACGTGATGCCGATCCCGTGTACCGGCGGCATGCGCTACGAGCGGCGCTACGCGCGCTGCTGGTACGGCCGGGGGCACGGCTCACAGAACCTGATCGGCGCGATCAAGCATTCCTGCAACGTCTACTTCTACCAGGTCGGCATCCGGATCGGGCTGAAGCGCTTCCTGGAGATGGGGAGCCGGATCGGCATCGGCGGCCCGACGGGCATCGACCTGCCCGGCGAGATCGCCTCGACCTTCCCGACCAGCACCGACGACTGGCAGCGCCGGTTCGGTTACCGTCCGTACGACAACGAGATCATGTCCCTGGCGATCGGCCAGGGGATGGTCACCCTCTCGCCGATCCGGCTGGCCCAGCTCTACGTCGCCGTGGCGCGCCCCGACGGCCGGGCACCCGTCCCGCGGCTCGCGCAGCTCGAGACGCCGCCGCCCATCGGCCTCGACCTCCGCATCCCGCCGGAGGGGATCGCCGCGTTCCGCAAGGGACTCCGCCGCGTCCTCGGCCCGGGCGGCACCGCGCACCTCAGCCGTCTACCCGGCTGGGACTTCATGGGCAAGACCGGCACGGCGCAGAACCCGCACGGCCCGGATCACGCCTGGTTCGTCGGCCTGGGCGGCCCGGTGGGCAAGGCCCCGGAGATCGTCGCCGTGATGATGCTCGAGCACGGGGAGCACGGCTATGCGGCGTCGGGGTACGTGGCGAACGCGGTGAACTTTTTTCTCAGCCGGAAGTATGGCTTGCCGTTCGAGCGCTATCCCACGCCGCGGGAACGTTTGAAGCACGACCTCCCCGTGGACTGGGCGTGGCTCTTCTCCGAGGTCGAAGACCCGCCCGAGGCACAGCCCTGAGCCCGGCGCCCGGGTCGCCGGCCGGGGCGTGACGCGCCGCGCTGGCACGTTATTTTCCCCCAGAGGGCCGTACCGCCTGATCCCTTCCCCCGGAAGAGGGAAGCGACCATGTCCTACCAGCCTGTCGTTCGGGTCCTCTGTCTCGCCGTCGTCGCCGTGGGCGCCGCGGTGCTGGAAGGCCAGGGTACCCCGCGACCGGACGCCGACGCGGGCCGCAGAGAGGCGGCCCCGGTCCGGCTCATCGTCCAGAACCGGTCCTACTCGACGTTCCGGGTGTTCATGCGCGAGCAAGGGGGGCGGGAGCGGTCGCTCGGCCAGGCGCCGCCGGAGTTCACCAACACGTTGTTCATCTCGGAGCCGGTGCCCGCGGGGCCGGTGCGCTTCGTGGCCCGGCTGCCCGGCGAGTCCGAGGACGTGCACACGTCCGCGGAGATCCGCGTGACACCTGGCAGCCGGGTGACTTGGCGACTGCCGGACAACGTGTTGGAGCGTTAGGGGACTAGACGCTCTTGCCTTCGCGACGGCGGGACGGACGCCCCGGACGGGTGCCCGGCGCATCGTCGCCGCTCTCGAGCCGCGCGAGCACCCGTCGGGCGATGATCGTCGCCCTGGGCTCCCGGGGCTCCATGGCATCCAGGTAGATGTCGAGGAGCCGGTCGAGCGGGATCTGGTCGCCGACCGCTTCGAAGACGTCCAAGACGTTTTCGACGTGCGTCTCGATCAGAGCCTCTTCCGCCCGGGCGAGTGCGATGAGGAGCCGTTTCCGTCCGGCATCGTCACGCCGCCGCCAGCGCCGCAGCCAACCCAGCACACACGCCTCCGTTGCGGTCCAGGGTCCAGCGCGCGGATCGGCGCCGCCGTCTCCGCGCGGGTCGGAAGATGCTGGCGGGCGATGGGTGCGGCAACCCGCGGGCGGGCGCCCCGCCGCGGCTGGTCGTCGCATCGCCACGGGGGTGGTCGCGGGTCGTCGGACCCATTAGATTGGGGGCGCCGTTCCCGGGCATTCTCGCTCTCCCCCGAATCACCGGTTCTGGGCCTCGACGCAGGCAGGAGGCGCTGAGCATGGCCAGTCCGTTCCTCAGTGCGGAGGAGTACGACGAGCGCGCCCATCATTTGTTCAACGACGGGGATTACGACGCGGCGCTGGAGACCCTCAAGGAGGGGCTCAGGCTCTACCCGCACTCCGTCGAGCTCTACGTCGGCATGGGCTACACGCGGCTCGCCCGCGAGGAGTTCGCGTGGGCGAAGCAGGCGTTCGAGAAGGCGCTCGTCCTGGATCCGGACCACGAGGACGCACTGGTCGGCCTCGGCGAGGTCCTGTTGCGGCTGGGACGCCACGAGGAGGCGCTCGCCCTGTTCGATCGGGCGCGCCGCTCCGGCTGCGCCGACGACCTGGAGCTCATGCTCTCCATGGGCCGGGCCCTGTACCGCGAGCGGCTCTACGAGCAGGCCCGCGAGGTCTTCATGGACGCCGTCTCGCTCCGGCCCGATAGTGCGGAGGCCTACGCCGGCCTCGCCTATACGCTGCACCGCCTGGGCGACGACGCCGGCGCCCGTCGCAACCTGCGCCGCGCACTCAAGCTCGATCCCGAGCACCACGAGGCGCGCATCTACCTCGGCCATCTGCTTTACGACCGGGGCGACTGGGAGGGAGCGCTCCAGGCCTTCGAGCGCGTGCCGCCTTCGGAGCACTGGGACCCGGTCGCCCTCTGGCGACTCATCGAGCTGAAGCGCGCACTCCATGGCACCGAGCCGGGCGACCCGGAGCTGGTGCCCTGGGAGGCGCGGCTCGAGGAGCTCGAGGTGGAGCCGGACCCGCTCGATGAGCTGCTCGCCGAGATCGAGAACGGGGCGCTGGAGCCGTCGCAGCTCGAGCTGTTCGAGCGCGTGCGCCCGCCGGAGGCGGAACCGGAGCCGGAGGTGCACCGCGTCCGCACGCCGGATGGCAAGGTGTACACCGGCACCTGGCTGGACATCGTCCGTCAGCTCCGGGACGCGCGCGGCCTGCCTGGCGAGACCATTGCACAGTTCATGCGTCGCGAGGCGGAGCGTGAGCGTGCGCGGACCGGGATCGGGATCCCCAGCGACGAGCCGGAGGCGTTCATCCGGGCCAGCGCGCGTGCGGGGCTCCTGCGCATCGAACGCTGACCCATGATCGATCCTTCTCGCGTCCTCGAGCCGCTGGACGAGGCCGGGGACGCGATCGGACGGCTCAGGGATTACCGCACCCCGGAGCAGCTCGCCGATGCCGTCCGGGCGGTGTGGCAGGCGGTCGAGCGCACGCTCCGGCTGCTGCTCCGCTCGGACCGCGATGCGCCGGATGCGCTCCGGCTGACCGCTCTCTCACCCACCGAACTGCCGACCGACCGCCTCGTCCGCGCGCTGCGGGAGCGCGACCGCATCTCCATCGAGCTGGGCGGACTCGTTTCCGAGCTCGAGCGGGCGGCGCGACGCGCGGAGGCCGGCCAGCCACGCGCGGCGGACGCCGACCTCGCGCAGGCCGTGGTGGACCGGCTGCGGGCCGAGGTCCACGCGCTGGGCGAGGAGCCCGTACGCGAGGTCGCGCACCAGGCCGTCTCGCAACGGGCGCTGGATGAGCCCGCCACGCCCGTCCCGCCGCCGGCGCGCCAGCGCCGCGGCCTCCTCGTCGGCGTGGCGGTGGCCGTGGCAGCGCTCGTGCTCGTCTTCCTCGTCATCGGGCGCCTGGCCGACGGCACCGCCGACGCCATGGACGAGGCGGTCGCGGACTTCCGGGCCGGCCGGCTGGCGGAGGCGGAGGCGGGTTTCCGCACGGTGCTCGAACGCGATCCCGAGAACGTCACCGCGCTGCTCTACCTCGCCCGGATCCACCGGCGCGAGAACCGCCTCGAGGCCGCCGCCGACCGCCTCCGCGAGGCCGCGGCGCTGGCACCCGAAGACGCGGACGTGCGGCGCGAGCTGGGTCACCTCTTCATCCAGCTCGGCCGCGCCGAAGAGGGGATCCGGCAGTACCGCCGCGCCGTCGAGCTCGCGCCCGAGCAGGCCGCGAACTGGCTGGCGCTGATCCGCGCGCTCCGCGCCATCGGCAGCCCGGAAGCCGACGAGTGGCTGCGGCGCGCGCCGGCCGAGGTCCAGGCCGCTCTCGGGGGGCCTCCTGCTCCCGCTTGACGCTGCCACGGCCCGGTCCTATCTTCGGCGCGCTCCACAGACCGGAGCGGACCGATTGGCGAGAGGATCATCTGCACGGGACGGAGCGGCCCGTCCCTCACATTCTCGATTCCGGGAGGAGACGCCAATGCGCAGGACCGCCTGGATCACGCCTCTCTCGGTGCTGGCCTTCGCGGGCCTGGCCACCGTGGCGTGCCAGTCTCAGGATGCTCAGCAGCAGCAGCCCGCCGCGGCCCCGCAGGCCGAGGCCCCGCAGCAGGCGCAGGAGCCGGCTGCCTCCGTGGAGCTGCCGCCGGGGGTCACGCAGGAGATGGTCGCCCAGGGCAAGCAGATCTTCACATCGACCGGGTTGTGCTTCACCTGCCACGGCCCGGATGGGAAGGGGATGTCCGGCCTGGGCCCGAACCTCACGGACAACCAGTGGCTGAACGTCGATGGCTCGTACGACGCCATCGTCCAGGTGATCACGACGGGCGTGGCGCAGCCCAAGGAGGCCGCTTCGCCGATGCCGCCGATGGGGGGCGCGCAGCTCACGGATGAGCAGATCCGCGCCGTCGCGGCGTACGTCTACGCGCTCAGCCGCGGTGGAGCGTGAGCTCCTTCGACATGCTCTCCACGGGGCGCCTCCCACTGAGGCGCCCTTTCGTTTTGCTCGCGGCGGTGTGCGCACTCGCCGCGTGTGATCGCGCGGCCGTGCCCGAGCGCCCGCCCATCCTGGAGCTCGGCGCCGTCGTTGCCGAGCTCCCGCCGGGGGCGCGCGTGCACGAGGTCCGCGTCGGCGGCGCCGCGCCGGCCGCCGAGCTCGAGCCGGACACGGTCCGTGCACGTCCGGGCGACGTGGTCGGCTTCACCGCGGTCGCCCACGGCATGCACGCCGTCGCGTTCGACGCGCCGGCGCTCGCGCCCGAGGCCGGCGCCTTCCTCTCCGAGACGCGCCAGCTCCGCGGCCCGCCACTCGTCAAGGCGGGCGCCACGTGGGTCGTGTCGCTCGACGGCGCGCCGCCGGGCACGTATCCGTTCGTGTGCATCACCCACGGCGCGCGCGGCGTCCTCGTCGTCGAGCCGTGAGGGAGTCCCACGGCCTGGCGACAGCCGGCCGCCGGGCCGTATCTTTCCCGCCATGGCACGCATCGCTGTGATTCCCGGTGACGGCATCGGCACGGAGGTCACGCGCCAGGCCGTCAAGCTGCTCCGACTCTTCGCCACCGAGGCCCGGCTCCCGCTCGAACTCGTGGAGTGGGACCTGGGCAGCGAACGCTATCTGCGCACCGGATCCGCCATCACCACCGAGGAGATGGAGGATCTCCGGGCCAACTACGACGCGATCTTCCTCGGCGCGCTGGGCGATCCGCGCGTCCCGGACAACAGCCATATCCGCGCGATCCTGCTGGGTCTGCGGTTCCACCTCGACCTGTACGTGAACCTGCGGCCCGTCCGCCTCTTCGACGCATCGCTCTCGCCGTTGCGGGACGTGGAGCCCGAGGACGTGGACATCGTGATCGTCCGCGAGAACACCGAGGGCGTGTATGCGGGGCTGGGCGGCAACTTCAGGCGCGGGACGCCGGACGAGGTCGCCATCGAGGAAGACATCCACACCCGCAAGGGCGTCGAGCGCATCGTGCGCGCAGCGTTCGAGCACGCCCGCGCCAGCGGCCGTCACAAGGTTACGCTCGCCGACAAGGCCAACGCGATGCCGCACGTCGGCGACCTGTGGCGCCGTGTCTTCGCCGAGGTCGCGGCCGAGTACCCGGACATCGAGCACCACGCCATGTACATCGACGCGCTCGCCCTCGACCTCGTGCTGCACCCGGCGCGCTACGATGTGATCGTCACGTCCAACCTCTTCGGGGACATCCTGAGCGACCTCGCCGCCGCGCTCGCCGGCGGCCTCGGCCTCGCGCCGTCGGCCAACGTGCACCCGGGGCGCCACGCGATGTTCGAGCCGGTCCACGGCTCTGCGCCGGACATCGCCGGCACCGGGCGGGCCAATCCGCTGGCCGCCATTCTGACCGCGGCGATGATGCTGGACCATCTCGGCTACGCGCGGGAGGCGGCGCGGGTGGAGGCAGCGGTGCGCCGTTCCATCGCCGAGCGCCGGACCACGCCGGACCTCGGCGGCTCCCTCACCACGGACGAGGTCGGGGATTGGATCTGCGAGGCGGTCCGGGAAACCTGAGCACCGCGCCCGTGTAGGACGCGGGCGACCCACGACTCCGGGAGCGATCCATGGGGACCCAGGGCCACGAGACCGATGTCGTCTTCCTCTCCGGCCGCCGCACGCCGTTCGGGAGCTTCGGCGGCAGCCTGAGGGGGTTCACCGCGACGGACCTGGGCGTCCACGCCGCCCGCGCCGCGCTCGAGAGCGCCGGCGTGCCGGCCGATGCCGTGGACCACGTGATCTTCGGCAACGCGCTCCAGACCTCCGCGGACGCGATCTACCTCGCCCGCCACATCGGGCTGCGCGCCGGCATCCCCATCGAGGTCCCGGCGCTCACCATCAACCGCCTCTGCGGCTCTGGCTTCCAGGCCATCGTCAGCGGCGCGCAAGAGATCCTGCTCGGCGAAGCGAACGTGGTGCTGGCGGGGGGCACGGAATCCATGAGCCAGGCGCCGCACGTCGTGCGCGGCGCGCGCTGGGGCGACCTGCGGCTGGGCGACGCGGGCGGCATGTTCGAGGACGCGCTCTGGGCCGCGCTCACCGACACGCAGTGTCGCCTCTCGATGGCGCAGACCGCGGAAGAACTCGCGGCCCGCTACGGCGTCACGCGGGAGGAGGCGGACGAGGTCGCCTACCGCTCGCAGATGCGGGCGAAGCGTGCCTGGGACGAGGGTCGCTTCGATGCCGAGGTCGCGCCCATCACGATCCGCACGCGGAAGGGCGAGGTCGAGTTCCGGGTGGATGAGCACATCCGGCCCGACACCACCCGCGAGGGCCTTGCCGCGCTGAAGCCGTACTTCAGGGCCGACGGCCTGGTGACCGCCGGGAACGCGAGTGGCATCGGCGATGGCGCCGCGGCGGTGGTGATCGCCAACGCCGAGTGGGCGGCGGCCCATGGCTTGAAGCCCATCGGTCGGTTGGTGTCCTGGGGCGTTGCGGGCGTCGAGCCGGCGATCATGGGCATCGGCCCCGCGCCCGCGAGCCGCAAGGCGCTGGAGAAGGCGGGGCTCACCCTCGACGATATGGACCTCGTCGAGGTCAACGAGGCGTTCGCCCCGCAGTTCGCGGCGGTGGCGCGGGAGCTCGGCCTCGACCCGGAGCGCACCAACGTCAACGGCGGGGCCATCGCACTCACCCATCCGCTCGCCGCGTCCGGCACGCGGATCACCGTCCACCTCCTTCACGAGCTGCGCCGTCGGGGCGGCCGCTACGGCCTCGGCACCGCCTGCATCGGCGGGGGGCAGGGCATCGCGGTCGTGGTGGAGGCGCTCGCCTGACGGCGTCGGCGCCGCACCGGCTCGCCGTCGCCTGGCACGGAGCTTGACCCCTCGGCCCACGGTGCCGTGGACCGTCCACGGCCGCGTCGAGGAAGGGGATGGGCTCCGCTCGTTCGCGACCACTGCTCCTCGCGGCAACGGCCCTGCTCATCGCCTGCGGCGCCCCGCAGGCCGGGGAGCAGGACATCGCCCCCGTGCGCGAATGGCGCATCGGCACGGCGGAGCACATCGCCCTCTGGTATCACGGGCTCGCCTACACGGCGCGGGCGGCGGACGCGTCCGCAGCGCCCACGCGGGCGCCGGACGGCCAGCGTGCCGACACACTGCCGCCGCTCCCGCTCTACCGGCCGGGATACGTGGACAGCATGACGGCCCTGAAACGGGCCGCAGGCGTCTTCCCCACGGAGCTGGACGAGCGGGCCGACGAGTTCGCCCGGGAGTTCGAAGGCGAGGACGCGTACTCGGCGCTGCACTTCCTGCCGCTCTACTTCCGCGATGGGGACGCCCTCTTCGGCGCGATCCGGGTGTGGCACCAGGCCGGCGGCGACCCGCGGCGCGTCGGCGGTGCTGCGGCGCAGGCGGTCGCGTTCCTCTCGGCGCTGTTCCGCACGGAGCGCCAGCGCAACACCGTCGCCGCGTGGGCCAACGTGCTGCAAGCGGAGTCCCGCGTCTTCTACCACGAACACTGGCAGACCCGCGAGCCCGCGCTCGCCGCGCTCGACAGCGCCGTCACGGCCGAGTGGCAACCCGTCGCGGACTCGCTCGCCGACTTCCTGCTCTACGCACGCCTGCGCGGCGGCGAGCTGTTCCTCGTCCCCGCCCTCGGCCCCGAGGGGCGCATCGTCACCCGGGGCGTCCAGCAGCCGCGCGTCGCCATCGCGACCCCGCCCGCCGGCCGCCCGCGGGATGCGCTGTGGCCGTTCATCCGCGAGCTGATCTACCCGCTCACCGCAGAGACCGTCCGGGAGTACCTGGCGCCCGTGCGCATCCGCGAACTCGGCGAGACCGCCGTCACCTCCCGCGCCGCGGTGCGGGCCGGCGCCCTCCTCGTGGACCGTGTCCTTCCCGCCGACGGCGCCGCCTACCGCCGCTACTTCCTCGCGGGCGCCGGCCACGAGCCGCCCGCCGGCTCGGACGAGCTCGACGCCGCCTTCACGCGCGCGTTCCCCATCCCGCCCGAGCTCGAGGCCGGCATCGAGGACATGGTCCGCCAAGCCCTCGCCGGCATCTAGAGCGCCCGGTTATCTTCAGGGCGCCATGGACGACGCACGCACGCCGCCGGACCGCTCGATCACGCGTCCGCAGCTCGAACTGGTGATCCGCCGCGCCGTCGAGCTCTACACGGCGCAGGCCGATGCCGAAGAGCGCCTCTCGGAGGACGAGGTGCTCCGCATCGGCAAGGAACTCGGCCTGCCGCCGGCCATCGTGCGCCAGGCCCTCTACGAGGCCCCCGCGCCCGCGCCGGAATCGTTCGTGGACCGCTGGTTCGGTGGGGCGACCGTGTCGGTCTCCCGCGCCGTTCCGCTGCCGGACAGCGATGTGGCCGGCCGGCTCGAAGAGTACCTCGCCACGCGCGAGTACCTCGTGCTGCGCCGGCGCCAGCGCTCGTTCGCCATCTTCGAGCCGGCGGAAGACACCATCTCCAAGATGGCCAGGGCCCTCAGCCGGCCCGCGCGGAACTGGTACCTGGCGCGGAGCCGCCAGGTGGTGCTCGCGGTCCGACCCCTCGAGGAAGGCCGCACCCACGTCCGGATCGACATGGACCTCAGCAACCGGCGCAGCGAGACCCTCACCGAGGGGATCGTGGGAGGCGGCCTCGTCGGCCTCGCGCTCGGCGCGATCGCCGGCGCCACGGTGGGGCTCGGCATGGTCGACATCCTCGGTCAGGCCGCCGCGGCCGCGGCCGGCGCGGTCGCAGGCCTGGGCGGCCTCACCGGCGGATTCGCCGCCGTCATGGCCGCCGTGAAGAAGGGCTTCCGCCGCCGCCTCGACGCCGCGCGCCTCGAGGTCGAAGGGCTGCTCGACCGACTCGAACGCGGCGAGCGGCTCGAGCCCCCGCCCGCGCCGTGGCGGCGCCGCTTCGGCATAGGCGCGCCGCGCAGGCAGTGAACGCCGCGCCTCGGCGCGGCTCCGCCCGTTGAAACCACTGCCGCCGCCCCGCATATTGCCGCGTCCGACCCCGGCTCAGTTCTCCCTCCACGGAGGAACAATGGCGGAGATCCAGACAGTGGCCGTGCTGGGCTGCGGCCTCATGGGCAGCGGGATCGCGGAAGTCACGGCTCGGGCGGGCTACCGCACCTTGGTCCGCGAGGTGAGCGACGAGCTCTGCGAGCGCGGCATGAAGGCCATTACGCGCAGCCTCGACCGCGCCGTCGAGAAGGGCAAGATCGACGCCGCGACGCGCGACCAGGCCCTCGGCCGCATCCAGACCACCACATCGCTCGCCGACCTCGCCGACGCCGACCTCGTCATCGAGGCCGTCACCGAGGACCTCGAGATCAAGAACGCGTTGTTCCGCGAGCTGGACGACATCTGCCCGGCCAGGACCATCTTCGCCAGCAACACCAGCTCGCTCACCATCGCGGCCATGGCCGCCGCGACCAAGCGGCCCGACCGCGTCGTCGGCCTCCACTTCTTCAACCCGGTGCCGGTCATGAAGCTCGTCGAGGTGGTACGCACGATCGCGACCAGCGACGAGACGTTCCGCACCGCGTTCGCGTTCGCGCAGTCGCTGG
>QGVH01000032.1 GCA_003242735.1 bacterium
GGCGAGGAGACCGTCAAGCAGATCCGCGACATGGGCGGCGAAGCCATCTTCGTGCGCACCGACGTGTCCAAGGAAGAGGACGTCAAGGCTATGGTGGAGGCGGCCGAGAAGCAGTTCGGCGGCCTGGACTACGCCTTCAACAACGCGGGCATCGAAGGGCAGATGGCTCCGACCGCCGAGTACACGCTGGAGGTGTGGAACAAGGTCATCGGCATCAACTTGACCGGCGTCTGGCTGTGCATGCGCTACGAAATTCCCGTCATGCTGCGCCGGGGCGGCGGCGCCATCGTCAACACCGCGTCGGGCGCCGGGCTCATCGGCTTCCCGGCCCTGCCGGCCTACGTGGCCAGTAAGCACGGCGTGGTCGGGCTCACGAAGTCGGTGGCCCTGGAGCTGGCGACCCGGGGCGTGCGGGTCAACGCCGTGTGCCCGGGGACGACCTGCACGCCGATGATCGAGTCGTTCGTGGCCGGCGCCCCCGAGATGGAGAAGCTGATGACGGCCAGCTCGCCGGTCGGCCGCATGGCCGAACCGGGCGAGGTGGCGGCCGCCATCACCGGCCGGTTCCCGGACGCGGTCGGCCCGCACACCGACGACATCTGCTACGCCACCACCAATCGGCAGCGGGCCGTCGCCGGCGTCGCCCGGCGGAGCCTGCTCCAGCCGCACACGGCCCTCGGCGACCACCACGGTCGTCATGGAATCCGCGCCGTAGGCGCGCACGCCGAAGCGCGTGCCAAGCACCTCGACGACGCCTTGCGCGGTGTGCACGCGGAACGGCCGCCTGGGATCCGTCTCGACCTCGAAGTACGCGTTGCCGTCGAGGTACACGTCGCGAGACCCGCGGCCGAGCGAGGGCGTGAACCGGAGCTCGCTCTCCGCGCCCAGCAGCACCCGCGTGCCATCGCTCAGGTAGACGGTGCCGGTCTGCGCCCTCTCCGTCGCGACCCGGTCCAGCGGCTCCGGGGCCCGGACCCGCGACGTCCACTCCACCATGCCCCACACGCCGCCCGCGGCCACCAGCAGCACGGCCGCGACCCGACCCAGCAGCCACGCCACCCGAGGCGGCCGGCCACCACTCGCCCGCCGGCCGGGCCCATCGACCACCGACGGCCGTGGGCGCCCCTCTTCGCCGGACGACGGCGGCACCAGCCGGGCCCTCACCGCCTTCCACGCGGCGCGCGAGTCCCACGGCGACCGCGCCGCCCCGGCCGCCTGCCAGGCGCGGCGCAGCGCATCGACTTCCTTCGCAATGGCGTCGTCCTCCGCCATGCGCGCCTCCAGCCGCGCCACCTCCTCCGGCGCGGCCTCGCCGGCCACGTAGCGGGCGACGAGCCGATCGAGCTCTTCAGGTGACATCGCGTCGTTTCCCATGGCTCCTGTCCGGTATAGACGCACGACTCGCCGACTACCGGGACAAGGCCCTCGAGCCTGCCGGCCGTGGAGCGGAATCGGACGCCCGATGCCGCCCGGCGTCGTGGCAATCGGAGCGGCCTGGTGCGCTGATGATGCGGAGGAGATCACCACCGGGAGGCGGGCACGGCGGTGTGACGCCCCGTGCGCGGGTGCGGTGGAAAGAGATGACGATCCGCCGGCGGGCACGGCGGTGTGATGGCCCGCGGGTGGGTCGCGTGCTGGCGGGTCGAGCCGGGCTGAGGCGGGCTACCCGTTCGCGGCCGCCCGACGTATCGCCGGTCGGGCAGCCGCAGCCGCCATCGCCAGGCCGATCAATCCGGATTCCGTGCAGGGGCAGGAACAGCTCCGGCGTCGCGGCGTTCCGCTCGCCATGTCGCCGGGCGCATCAGGGCGAGCTCAGGACAGGCAGCGGCGCGCCAGCTCGAGGACGGGTGAGAGCGCGGCAGACAGGACTAGGTACGGCCCCAGCCGGGTGCGCAGGTGCTTGAGGGCGCGCGAGATCTGCGTCTCGACCGTGCTGACCGCGACGTCCAGCGCGTGCGCGATCTCGGAGTACGACAGCCCCTCGCGACGACTCATCAGGAAGATCAGGCGACAACGCTCCGGCAGCTCGTCGATGGCCCGCTGCACGGCCTCGGCGAGCTCGTGGGCGTGCACCTCGACGGTGAGGGTCTCATCCCGCGGCTCGGATGCGTCCGCCGCCATCTCCCGCGCCGCGCTCCGCGCCACGCGCCGGTGGCGCAGATAACTGTACGCGCGATTGCGCGCCGTCGTGTACAGGTAGGAGATCGCCATCTGCACCGGTGCGCGGGTATGCCGCTCCCACAGGCTGACGAACGCGTCCTGTGCCAGCTCTTCCGCCACGTGCGGGAGCCCCACGATGTGCCGGATGTATTCGCAGAGCGCGCCGTAGTGCTCGTGGAAGAACGCCTCGAAGTTGGCGAGGTCGTCCGACGGCGGTTCTTGCGCGCGCCGGTCCCCTCCCCCGGGCCGCGCCGGTACGGGGTCGCGGAAAGGCTTCGCCACTCGATCGGGCCGTTCGGGCATACGGACCGGTCAGGGGATGGGCGCTTCGGCGCGCGGGCTCGTCGTGCGTAAAGGGGAGTGGCCCGACAAGCTAGCGCGCGGCGGGACGAGACGCAAGGAAGCGAACGACGCGCGGCCGCTCGACCGCATTCCATGCCCACGCCCTCGGCCACCGCGCCGCTCACCGCCCCGCCATGACCAGCGCAGAGTAGCTCCCGTACTCGCCTCGCCTCCACGCCTCCACGAAATCGCCCATGTCCTGCAGGAGCTGCGTGCTGTAGTAGCCGGGCACGGTGGCCGGATGCCCAGTGCGGCCGCGATTGAAGTAGCTGCGCACGATGACGGCGCCGTCCGCCCGCGGCAGCCCGGCGACCGTCCGGGCAAAGCGGTCGAAGACGCCGTCCATCATCAGGTAGAACTCGACGTTCGACGTGTAGAACGCAACGACACGCTCGCCACGCCGCTCGATCTCGCGCCCGACCGCCGCGAGCGCGTGCGGCCCCGCGAAGTCCCCCACCACCGGGATCACCAGGTTCCGCTCCTGCATCTCCTTCACGAAGCGGAAGTCTTCGGCGCTCGCCAGGTAGTTCGCGTACAGGCCCGTGCGGTCCCGCTCGAGCAGGAGCTGCCGGTACGTCGGGTAGTAGAACTGCGGCCGCCGGCCGTGACTGGTGAAGCGGATGTCCGGCCCCGCCTCGATGAAGCTGCGGTGGATGAAGTCGATCCGCTCGAGGTCCGCCGCCGAGAGCGGCACGCCGAGCGCCTGCACGCGGCCCTGCACGGCGCGCAGCGCGCGCTCCCTGCTCTCCGGCGTCACCGCCGCCGCGTCGAGCCGCTCGACCAGCGTCTCGATCCCGGCATGCGCCTCATCGTAGCCCGCGCCGTCCACCTCCCGCCCGAACAGCAGCCCGAGGTACGTCAGCCGGTCCGGCGAGAGCTCGAACAGCGCCTTGAAGAAAAGGTGCTGGAGCATGTTGTCCCGCCGGATGTCCAGGATGAACGCGATCGTCGGACGCAGCGCGGCGATGTACGAGAAGTTCTGGTCCGGCCCCACCCCGATGTACGCGCCCCCCCGACCGCGCAGCTCCCGCAGGTCCTGCGCGACGTGCAGGTACGACGCCTCGTTCGAGATCAGGTTGTCCGTGTCGAAGTAGCCGCCGGGCTCGGAGAGCTCCGCGATGAGGCGGGCGAACGTGCTGTCCGGGAGCGGCGCCGCAGGCGCCAGCGCCGCAGCAGCGGCCGCTTCCCTCGGGGGCTGCGGCACCGCGCCGTCCGCCCGCCGCCCGTCGCACGCGGCGACGACGGCCGCCGCCAGCAGCGCGCCGGCGAGCCACGCTCGCGCCGTGGATCGGGAGGAAAGGCCCAGCTCTCCAGGCATCGTGTCCGTCCCCGGCCAGGGTGGGAGACCGTCTCGCAACGTAACACGCCCAGGCCGCCGGCTCCAGCACCGGGCCGGCACTCCTACGGACCAGCGCCGAGGCACACGCCTTGCGTAGCGCCCCGGGTACGCCCCAACGAGACAGACCGGGCTGCCGCGCCGTTTCCGCGGCTTCCGTTCGGACCCCGTTGATGAAAGGACGAAGTCCATGGAGCGCACCGTTGGGTTCGCCCGCATTCTCGGGCTCGCGGTCCTGCCCTGCTTCCTGGCGGCCTGCGGCCCTTCGTCCGACGTGCGGCAACAGCTCGCTCAGCTCGAAGCCGTGTCCGCCGAGAAGGACAGCCTCCTGCTCCAGGTGGCGGAGAACGCCCGGCTCATGAGCGACATCGCCGCTGAAATCGCCCGCGTCCAGACGCCCCGCACCGCCACCGTCGGCGGGCAGGAGCCCACGCCCATCGCCATCACGCGGGAGAACCTCCTCGAGAACATCCAGCAGCTCACGGCTCGGCTCGAGGAGAGCGAGAAGCGCCTCGCGGAGAGCGAACAGCGGATCCGGACGCTCACCCGCGAGTCGCAATCCGCCCAGGCCCGTCTCGCCGAATTCCGGAAGACGATCCAGGGGCTCCAGGCCACCATCGAGAACCAGAAGCAGACCATCGCCATGTTGACCGAGCAGGTCAACGCGCTCCAGGAGGAGAACGTCCGGCTCGCCGAGGAGAACCGGCAACTGGCGCTGGAGAAGTCGGCGCTGGAGCAGACGCTGAGCGAGATCGAGGAACGCGAGAGCACGGTCTACTACGTCGTCGGGACCAAAGAGGAGCTCCTCCGGCGCGGCCTGGTCACCGAGGAGGGCGGCAGCCGGGTGCTCTTCATCTTCGGCAAGCGCGGCAAGACGCTCGTGCCCTCCCGGGTCCTCGACCTGACCCAGTTCACCGCGGTGGACAAGCGCGTGTGGACGGAGTTCCAGCTCCCGCGGCCCGACAAGGCGTATCGCATCGTCACCCGCCAGGACCTCTCCGCTCTGGCCGAGCCCGCGGACGAGGACGGGACGATCCGCGGCGCGCTGCGCATCGCCGACCCGGACCGCTTCTGGGCTCACCAGAAGTACCTGATCCTGGTCGAGAGCTGAACGGCGCCTGGGCTGACGCTCGTCGGTCGGCGCACCGCGCGCCCGCCGGCGAGCGCGCCTTCCCCGCTGCGCCTCGTGCCAGCCCGACCCAGCGGCTGGCGCCTCGTTTTCTCGACCTCGCCAACGACCTCTCGACACCGCCAGCTAGTTCCTACGTTTTATTGGGAGTTCGTAGAAGGCGCGACGACCTCCGCGGCACGCCTCGGCCCAGCAGCGTACGAACCGCCGGGGCCGATTCCCGGCGACGCCGGGTCCGACGCTCGTGCTCGGAGGAGGCCCCCGTGACCCGGTGGATCGCGTACAGCGTCGGCGTGGCCCTACTGCTGGGCGCCGCCGCCTGGGCGGCCGAAGCGGCGCTTCGCGCCGTGGGGAGGCCCGCGCGCGGCGGCGAGCGCCGGCGTCGCGGCGCCCGCGCTGATCGCCGCGGTGTGCGCGGAGTCGCCCGCGGAGCCGGAGGTCAGGGCCAACGCCGCCGAGCCGCCCGCCATGAGCGTGGCCGAGGGCCAGACGAGTCCTTTCGATGCAGTGCCGTCCAGTCACGCCCTGGACTCTTCCCGGATCCGTCTGCTGGCCGCATTGCCAGCCCATGCGGATGAGCCGTTCTTCAGCGGACAACGCGCGGTGAACGGGGTGATCAACGCGGAAATCACGTCCGAGCAGATCCCGATCTGCGCGGACCGGTGTACCTGATGCGCATCGAAGGCACGGAGAGCGTGTGGATCGAGGGCGGCAAGATCCGCTTCGGAACCAACCGCATCACCGTGATGCTGGCTCCCGGCGTCCTCCGCCGGCTCGGCTCGGAGGGCGGCTGGACGTTGGAGGCAGGCTCGCTGATCCTCGAACGGTGAGAAGCGCGCGGCAGAACGCGTGCGGCGCGCCGACGAGGAGCGCCGGCGCCACCGCGCCGCGCCCCTCCGTATCGTCGATTCCCATACTCCGACGGAGATGCCGGAGCCGCGATTCACCAACCGCGAGCTGGACATCATGAGCGTGCTGTGGGAGCTGGGCGAGGCGACCGTGGCCGAGGTGCGCGATGCGCTGGGCGAGGACATCGCCTACACCACGGTCCAGACGCAGCTCCGATTGCTCGAGCTGAAGGGCGCGGTCGCGCACCGCAAGGAAGGGCGCCAGTACGTCCACCGCGCGAAGGTCGCGCCCGAGGCCGCAGGTAAGGGCCTACTGGACCGCATCCTCCGCCGCATCTACCAGGACTCGCCGCTCAAGCTCATGACCCACCTGGTCTCGGACCTCGACATCCCCGAGGACGAACTCCGCGCGATGCGCGACCTGCTCGAGGAGCGCTTGCGGAAGCAACGCGAGGAATGAGGACGCAGGCGCGAGCGGGCCTCACGCCGACCCGCTGCACCTGCGAAGCCGGTGGGGCGGAGGGTTCGACGGTGTCTTCGCCCGGATCCCTTCGACCTCCGCCAGCACCTCGCCGGTCTCGCCGCCGTAACCGCGGCCCATGATGGGCCCACTCTCATCGGCGCGCGGCTCGTGCGGCTTGCGCCCTCCGCCAGCGTGTCGTGGTCCGAGATGGCCGGGAAGTGGTGGCCGGCGCGGCGGTACCCGTCCACGATCATCTCGGGGCCGTGGCGGCTCCGTCATCGCGCCTCCCCCGGTCCTGGTCACCGGATGTAGTAGCCCGACAGCCGCCACTCCCCATCCGCCTCCCGCTGCATTGTCACCGTCTCCACCCCGTTCCGCTTGCGTTCGAACGTCGTGGCGTATTCCAGGACGACGTACTCCCCGTCAGGTGCGCCGGGCAGCTCCGTCGTGTACGTGCCGGACCGGAACGTCCGCGACACCGCCCTACCCACCGGGAGCTGCGCGCGCTCCAGCGACTCCCGCCACTTCTCCTCGCTCACCATGCGTCGGAACAGCTCCGATGCCCGGCGCCACGCCTCATGGGCGTCCCCTCTGTCCACCCACGCCAGCCACGCCTCGGCCGCCGCTCGCGCCTCGTCCACCTGCCCGTCGTGTTCGTTCATGGCGCACCTCCAGCGGTGCTGGCCACATAAGCGCGTCCGGACGGCCCGTGTCAAGCGCCGCGGCCCCCACACGGCCCGGGCCGCCGTGCGCCGCCCCGCTGCCGCGCGCCCGGGCGCCGGGGCTCGGTCCCGAGGCGCCCGCGCGCCGCTCGGGACCACGGCCGCGGATCCCGTCCCCGCTTCGCCGCCTGCCGATCGCCCCCGCGTCCCACCCGACTCCGCGCCGTCGCCCGCCTTCACGGACCGCATTCTGACGCATCGCCTAAGTCATTGCAGCGCATAGCGTAGCCTGATTCTTGCATACACAGTGTGTACTCCCCAGTACACGCGTACTCCGCGCCACGGGTCGGGCCATCCGGGGGCTGCGTGATCCGGACGGCCTTGGCGCGCGTCCGCGCGCAGCCGCGCGTCCGGGCCACGCCCCGGGCGCGGCCAGCGACCGCCGCGGCGCGGAGCGACGTGGACCAGCAACGTGAGGAGGCGCACACCCGTTTCCGTCGAAGACGACGAACGCAGCCAGCACACTCCGCGGGCCGGAACGGCCCGAAACCCGGTTTTTCGGCAGTTGCAACCCGATGAATCTGATGCAGGATGAGTTGGTCACGCAGTCCACGAGCCTGGTGCGCTGGCTGTTCCGGCGCCTGAGGGCTCGTGTGTTCGTCCCCGACGACGTCGCGGAGGACATTCTCGCGGAGGGCCTGGTCGGTCTGGTCGTCGCGGCCCGCCGCTATGACGCTTCCAAGGGCTCCTTCTCCAACTTCGCGCGAAAATACGTGTGGGGGCACATGCTGGATGCCATGTGCCGCTACAACGAGATCCCGGCGGAGGTGCTGCGCCGCCATCTCCGTGTCCGGATGCACCGCGACGAGCTTCGCGCCTCGCTCGGCCGGGAACCGACGATCCGCGAGCTCGCCGAAGCGGTCGGGTGCCGCGAGAGCACCCTGCGGCGCACGCTGTACTGGATGGAGGGGCGGACGTTCGTCTCGACGGAGCAGCCGGTCCTCGAGGACGAGGACGGTACGGTGACCGTCGGAGACCTGCTCGTGGATGGGTCGGACCCGGAGGCGGAGGTCGGGCGGGCGGAGCTGGTCGATCAGGTCCTGGAGACGTGCGATCCGGAGCAGCGCTACCTGCTGGTCGAGCACTACGTGGTGGGCAGGGACCTGGAGAGTCTGGCCGACGAGACGGGCCGCACGGTCCGGGAGCTGGATCGTCTCCTGGAGACGACGCTCGCCGCGCTGCGTCGCCGGTTCGGTGGGTCGTCGTCGGCGCGCCGGCCGGTGCGGCTTCCGCGCACGTTCCCGCGGGACCGCTTCTGGTCGAGCGTCCGCCGCACGGATGGTTGCTGGGTCTGGACGGGCACGGTGACGCGGCAGGGCTACGGTCAGTTCTCGGAGAAGCGGGGGACGCGGTGGGTGCATCACCTGGCCCACCGTGCGAGCTGGCTGCTGGCCAACGACGAGCTCGAGCCCGGCTACGTGGTGGTCCATCGCTGCGGCAATCGGGCGTGCGTGCGGCCCGAGCACCTGGTGATGGTGGCTCGGGGGCGCAAGGCACGGCGGACGCAGGTGGCGTGACGTTCGGCTCGCGGAGGCCCTGAGCGCCGCGGCGGGACGCCCGCGCAGCGTGGGCGCCTCGCCTCGGCGGCGAGGCCGAGTCGTGGCCGTGCCCGGGAGCCGTCCCCGCGGCCCTTGCGGGCGGGGACCGGCCGGGCCATCGTGCGCCTGTCGCTGCACCCGATCAGGAGGCGCAGATGCCCGTTCTCGACCTCGCCGGCGCGGGCCTGTCGCTGCTCGCCATCCTCGCGTTCGTCTTGCTCCTCCGGGACTGGTGGCACAGGCGGGGTCGTTTCCGGCCGCTCGAGCTCGGCACGCTGTGCATCAGCGGAAGGACCGTGGCGCTGGCCTGGCTGCTCCTCCTGTTCCTCTCGTTCGTCGCCGGCGTCCGCGGCGCCCTCGTCCTCAAAGTGGAGGCGTCCACCCGCGCCGCTGCGCCCGCCACGGCCGACCCGTTCACGGGTGCGCAGGACCCGCGCGTCGCGGTCCAGCAGGCGAGCACGCTCGAAGCGCCGCTTCCGTTCTACCGGTGGAGTCGGACGGAGGTGCGCATGGAAGGCACGCTACAAGCGACGACGACGACGCGCACCTTCCAGGTCCCAGTCTGGTTCATCGTCGGCGCCGTTCTCTACCTGCAGTTCGTCGTTCGCGGACGTGCCGCGGCCCACGAGCAGACCGGCATGGTCTGACGCGGGCCGCGCCGCCTCACGGCCTCACCGGGCCAGCAGCCGGAACTCGTACTCGAGCCGGATCTCGTCCGCGACACTCAGGACGGACGCGACGCGCGGCTTCTCGATCTGGAAGTCGTCGAAGGTGAACTGCGTCTTGGCGAGCCCGGAGACCGCGCCTTCCTCGAAGCGCGCCGTCACCTCCCAGGTCGTCGGCCGGGTCACGCCGCGGATCGTGAGATCCCCCACGATCTCGAACGTCGACTCGCCCGATGTGGGGAGCGGGAAGGACAGGCCACGCAGCTCGGTGGGCACGAAGACGGCCGTCGGGTACGTCTCCGTCTCCAATGTGCGGCGCCGGACGTAGTTGTCGCGGCGTTCGCTGTCCGTGCGCAGACTCGCCAGGTCGATGACGAAGCGGGACTCCTCGCGCACCACGGTGCCGTCCGGCCGGACCGTGATCCCACCCTCGATCTGGCTGGTCGCGCCGACCGCGTCGTTCGGGAAATTGAGCCGGGCGAGCTGCTCGCGGACCCGATACCGCGCCTCGTTCCCCTCCGGCGCGACGGTGAAGCGCAGGACGTCGCTCGCCTTCGCCGCCTCCCCGCCCGTCTGCGCGGCCACGGGAGCGGCCGCGGCCCCGAGCGCGACGACGACGGCGGCGGCGAGCGTGCGCGCCCTCAGGACTCCTATCCAAGGCAAACGATGCATCGAACTCCTCATGCCTCCGGTCCTCCGAACCAGACGTTCTCCCGGCGGGCGCTCAACGGGTCTCGGCCGCTGCGCCGCCCCGACCCAGGATCAGGTTCTCGATGAAGAACTCCATCATGCGCTCGCGGTTGATCGAGGTATGGCCGCGGTCCGGCCCGACCTGCACCTCGAAGCTCTTGCCCGCACGCTGGAGCGCATCGATCAACTGCATCGCGTTCGACGGGTGCACGTTGTTGTCCGCCGTCCCGTAATAGATCATGAGCCGGCCGCGGAGCCGATCCACGTACTTCATGACCGAACCGGCCTCGTAGCCCTCCGGGTTCCCCTGCGGCGTCCACATGTAGCGCTCGGTGTAGATCGTGTCGTAGTTGCGCCAGTCCGTCACCGGCGAGGACGCCGACGCGGCGTGGAAGACGTCCGGGTAACGGACCAGCGCCATCGCCGCCGCATAGCCGCCGTACGACGTGCCGAAGATGCCGACGCGGTCGCCGTCCACGTACGGCCGCTCGCGCAGCGCCTTCACCCCCGCGGCCAGGTCATCGATCTCGACCTGCCCCAGCTTCTGGTAGATCGCGTCCAGGAACCGCTTGCCGCGGCCGCCCGCGCTGCGGGCATCCAGCGTGACGACGAGGAAACCGAACTCGGTCAGCGGATCCGGCAGCATGAACGTCTCCCGCGCGCCGTTGGTCCCCGGCCCCGCATACACGCTCACCAGCACGGGCCACTTGCGGTTCGGATCGAAGTTCGACGGCCGGTGGAGCATGCCGTGCAGCTCCGTCACGCCGTCCGCAGCCGTGAACGTGAACAGTTCGACGCGGTGGAGCCCGAGCTGCTCGAACTTCGTCATGTCGCTCTTCGCGAGCTCCGCCACGACCTTGCCGTTCGCGTCCATGAGCCGGGTCACGGGCGGCGTGTCGTGCGTCTGTGCCACGTCCACGAAGTGCCGGCCGTCCGGCGCGACCATCACCGTGTGGTGGAACCTCGGGTCGGTGAGCCGCCGGTCGCCCCTACCGTCCAGCCGGACGCGATGGAGCTGGAGCTTCATGTGGTTGTCGCCGCTCCGCGCCATGTACCAGAGGAACCCGCCCTTCTCGTCCACCATGACGATCGGTCCGACCTCGAACGGATGGTTCGTGAGCGTCGCCAGCAGCTTCCCGCTCAGGTCGTAGAGGTAGTAGTTCCGGAAGCCCGTTCGCTCCGAGGCCCAGATGAAGCGCTTCCCATCCGCGAGGAACCGCATGGTCGGCGAGTTCTCGACCCAGCTCGCCGGCCACTCCTCCCGCACCACGACCCGGCACTTCGTCGTCTCCGGGTCGCACGCGGCCAGTTCCATCGCGTTCTGCCGCCGGTTCGTCCTGCGGATCAGCACCTCCCGCCCATCCGGCGTCCATTCGATCCCGTAGACGTAGTGCCCGACCACGTCGTCGGAGAACGGCTTGCCGTCCCGAACGTCGAGCCGGACGGTCTTCCGCGTGCCGAGGTCGTAGACCAGCACGTCGACGATGGGGTTCGGCGTCCCGGCCTTGGGATACGCCTCGATGTCCATCCGGCTCTGGATCTGCGTCTGGTCGAGCTGGAGGTAGTAGTCCTGGATGCCGCTCTCGTCGAAGCGGTAGAACGCGAGCTTCCGGCTGGACGGCGACCACCACATCGCCGTGGTCTGCCGCAGCTCTTCACCATAGACCCAGCTCGCGGTCCCGTACTTGACCCGCGTCTTCTCGTCGCCATCGGTCGTGACGGCGAACTCGTTGCCCTCGACCAGGTCCCGGATCCAGACGTTGCGGTCGCGGTAGAACGCCTGGTATCTGCCGTCCGGAGACTCCGCCGACTCGTACTGCCGGCCGCGCTCCGGCCTGGGGCGCCGGCCCAACGGCGACGGCTGCTGTGGGGTGCCGATCGCCGTGGCCCGGCGCGCCTCGACGTCGTACCGGTAGAGCGTGCCCTCCCACACGTACTCGAAGGAGCGGCCATCCTCGGCCCACGTCACGTTCAGCGCCCCCAGCTTCACCGACCGAGGGATCTCCGCCGCCATCGCTCGATAGCGCTCGTAGCCCGGCATGGTCCGCAGGCGGTCCTGCGCGGCGAGCGGCGCGTGCAGCACGGCGAACAGCGCCGGCGCGATCAGCGCCGCGCGAGCACGCACGGACGGGCGGGTCGGGGTCCTCATGCGGGCTGCTCCTTTCCTCGGGATCGTTCCTCGGGTCGAGACCGTTTTCGCTGAACGTCGGCGCCCGGCTCACGCTGGTCCGTTCGCCCTCGCGGCCAGCCGCTTCTGCACGACCGTCCAGCCGTCGCTCCCGCGCCGGACCAGCAGGTCCCACGTCTCGCGCAGGATCTGCCCGGCTTCGCCGCGGCCGTTGTGGTACAGCGTCACGCGGACCGGCAGGATCCCGTTCTGGATGGGCTGCTGCGGGTTCATGAAGTGGAACACGATGCCGTCGCCGGGAATGCGACACGTCTCCGGCCGGGACTTGTCCCGGCACTGGATCGCCTCCTCCGGATAGGCGATGGTCGCGCCGAACCGCTGCTGCACCTCCTCCAGCGTCGCTCTGGTGTGCCGCGCCCGGCCGACCAGCCCGAACTCCCGATCGCGCTGCGAGAGCTCCAGCCCCGGCGCCAGGTAGATCCGCCGGCCCGGCTCCGCGAACGCCGCGATCACCGCGGAGACCATGCTGGGCTCCGGCTTCTGCGCCCACGCGGCCCGCGGCGGCAGGACGACGAGGGCGGTAGCGCCCAGGAGCAAGGATCTCGAAAGGACCTTCAACATCGCGCACCCGCCCTTGCTGGAGGTTCTGCGATCGTTCGAAAATGACGGAATCTACCGCGCTCCGGCCGGGAGGGAAGCCCCGCGCGTCCGCATCGGCACGTGGCCCATGATCTTCCGCACCGGCACAGGCTGGCCCGGGGCGAGCCACTCGTCGAAGAAGTTCCAGTTGACGAGTCCGTCGTCGCTCTCGGGCTCGAGCAGGTACGCCGCGAGCCGGCCCAGCGGCTGCGTCAGCCGCACCACGTACGTGCCCGGCGGCAGCGTCGCCCGCTCCGTGCTGTACTCCCCGCGCAGCCGCACCTCGTGGTGGCCCTGGAACGGCCGCGACGCCTTCGTGAGCGACGACGGCGTGAACGTCACCACCTCCGTGGTCAGCGGCTCCACCAGCTCCTCCACCGCGATCCCGTGCTGCAGGAGCTTCTCCACGATCCGCTCCATCCCGGGCTCCCGGGGCAGTACGTACGCCCGCGCCATCGGCACACTGCGCGTCGGCTCGAAAACGGCGTAATCCAGCATCGGGACCACGGCGATGCTGTCCTCGAGCATGACGCGCATCTCCCGCCCGCTGCGCGGGTTCACCTCGTGGCGGACCGCGCCCACCAGGATCGGGACCGGCTCCGGCAACGGCCGGGTCTCGTACTCGACGCCGATCGGCATCTCCGCCGTGCCCTGCGCCGCCTCCACGAACTCCCGATCCAGCCGCGCGGCGAGCTCCATGATCTCGCGGCCGTGGGCGTCCACGTAGCGCAGGATCTCCTCGACGAACGCCTCCGTCACCGCGACACGATCACGGAAATGGAGGTAGCTGTACGCCTCGGACAGGATCGTCAGCCGGTTCCGGAAACCGACGTAGTTCTGCCCGGCCCGTGGACGGTGGTCGAACGCGAACCAGACCCGCTGCTCCGGCTGCCCCGGAGCCGGTGCGCGGTTCACGAAGTTGCCGTAGAAATACGACCGGAAGCCGTGCCTCTCGAGCAGCGCCTGGGCGATCTCCGGCATCATCCGGTTGCGGTGGTAGTCCAGCAGCTCCGCGGGCAGCGTCAGGTTCAGCGGGATGGAGTACGTGAGGTGGTAGCCGTGGTACGAGCCGTTGGTCGTGTGCAGGTCCACCACCAGATGCGGATCCCAATCGGTGTACGCCCGCACCAGCGCCCGCGCCTCGGCGGACTCCAACTTCATGTAGTCGCGGTTCAGGTCCAGCCCGTTCGCATTCTCGCGCCGACCCACGCCCGCGATCGGGCCGTATTGCGCCGTGCGGTTCATCACGTCGATGGCCTCGTTGCCATCGACGTTGTAGATCGGCGCGACCAGGATCACGAGGCGATCCAGCAGCGGCCGCAGGTCGCCGAGCGCGAGCCGCCGCATCATCATCTGCATCGCCTCCTTCCCCTCCACCTCCCCGCCGTGGATGTTCGCTTGCACGAAGACCACCGGACGGCCCAACGCCCGCGCGTCCGCGGGGCTCGAGACCGGCGGGTTCGACAGCGTAACCAGCAGCAGGGGCCTGCCCTGCTCCGACGTGCCGAACGTGCTCACGCGCACCAGGTCCGACCGCGCCGCCAGCGCGTCCAGGAACCGCTGGACGTCCTCCAGCCGGCTCGTTTCCACGTAATCCGTCCGCTCCGCCCGCGTGGTCAGCGCGGGGTCCACCTGCTGCGCCTCGAGCGGAGCCGGCGCCGTCGGCGCGAGCGCCAGCATCGCCAGTGCCATCGCCCTCCAGGACCGCCTCATCATGTTCATGCCCTCGCACGTGATCAGGGCCGCCAGCGGTGTCCACCGCCGCACCTCACCGCCCCGCGGAGAATCTGATGGGCATCCGCACCCAGATCGGCACGGGCTCGCCCCGACGGTTCAGCGCCGGCTCGAACCGCATGGCCCAGCCGGTCTGCACGGCGCTGGAGTCCAGCGCCTCGATTCCGGTGCTCACCGACAGCCGTACCTCGCGCGGGACGCCGTTCTCGGGAACGAACGCGCAGACCTCCGCGCCTCCGCGCGCCTCGACCGCGCACTGTACGGCCTGTAGAGTATGAACGCCATCCCTGTGAGGAACTCTTCGTTGATGAGGATCGGCGGCTTCGTGTAGCGCTCATTCTCCGCGCTGTCCGGCTGCGCCTCCGGGCCCGCGGGCGCGCTCGCCGCCACCGCGCCCTCCGCCGACCGGAAGCCGCATCATCCGAGCCGTCTCCCGCCGAAGAGGCCGGCGAATCCCGCACACGCGCCCGTGACGAGCAGCGTTGCGCCCAGCACCAGCCAGGCCAGGGAACGCTGCCTCCGATACGCTCGGCGCCAGGGGCTTCGTCGCTCCATGCCTCGCCCTCCCATCCAGGAGATACACCTGGAATCGGGCGGCTCGCCGGCGGCCGTGGTCCTACCCCGCCACGCGCCTCCGTGCTCCCCGGGCCGCGGCGAGCTCCGGAATCGCCCCCCCTCGGTCCGCGCCCGCCTGTCCGCGCCTCACCGCTCCCACGGGAACCGGCCCCGCGGCTCGCCGCCCACCTCGTCCATGGTCAGCGCATCGTAGAGCCGGCCGTTCACCATCACGTAGCGGATCGAGGTCGAGTTCCGGACGTCCTCGAGCGGGTTCTTCTCCAGCACGACCAGGTCCGCGAGCTTGCCGGGCTCGATGGAGCCGAGGTCGCGGTCCATGCCGAGGTACGCCGCGCCGTTCAGCGTCGCCGCGCGCAGCACTTCGTGCGGCGTCATTCCGCCCTGCGCGAGCATCCACATCTCCCAGTGCGCGCCCAGCCCGTCGAGCTGGCCGTGCGCGCCGAGCTGCACTCGCCCGCCCGCGTCCAGGATCGCCTTCGCCGCCCGCGAGACCTCCTGGTAGAAGTAGTCGTCCTCGGCCGCCATCACCCGCCGCCGCGAACGGGCCACCACCTCGTCCGCCGGCACGAACCGCAGCAGTCGCTCGTTCTCCCAAACGTTCGTGTGCTGGTACCAGTAGTACTCGCCAGAGAGGCCGCCGAAATTCACGATCAGCGTGGGCGTGTAACCCGAGCTGGACCGGGCGATCACCTCGATCACGTCGCGATACAGCGGCGCCACCGGGATGTTGTGCTCGATCCCCGTGTGCCCGTCCAGGACGTGCGTGATGTTCCAGTAGAACGTCGAGCTGCCCTCGGGAACGACCATCATCCCGAGCTCCCTCGCGGCCTCGACGATCTGCTGCCGCTGGTCCCGCCGCGGCTGGATGTAGCTCTTCACGGTGAACGCGCCGACCGCCTTCATGCGCCGCAGGTGGGCGAGCGCGTCCTCGTAGCTCTGGATCTCCGCGCGCAACGGCCCCTCCGCGCCGTACAGGATCGTGCCGGTCGAGAAGAGCCGCGGACCCACGAGCTTGCCCGCGCGGATCAACTCCGCGTTCGAGAACACCATCTCGGTGTTCGACGACGGGTCGTGCAGCGTCGTCACGCCGAAGGCGAGGTTGGCGTAGTAGGGCCAGTGGGTCTGGGGCGTGATCCCGGTGCTGCCCGTGCTCACGTGCGCGTGCACATCGACGATGCCGGGGATGATCGTGTGCCCGCTGACGTCGATGCGCCGCGCGTGCGCCGGCACCTCCACCTGCGCGGACGGGCCGACCGCAGTGATGCGGTTCCGCTCGACCACGATCGTCGCATCCCGGAGCACCTCGTCGCCGCGCATGGTGATGACCGTGGCGCCGACCAGCGCGATGGCGCCATCCGGCCTGTCCGAGGCCGCCCTGAACCCGATGAACCGCCCGGCCGTGTCCGCCGGCGCCGGGGCCTCGGCGGCATCCAAAGCCTCGCCGGGCTCAGCCGCTTTCTCTCCCCCCGCCCTCACCCCGGCCCGCGCAGCCGTGGCCACGGGACGCGCCTGCCGCAGGAACTCGAAGGCCTCCTCGAGCCGGCGCTCGTAGAGATACGGTCCCAGCGACCAGTACACGCGATCGCTCGACGGCGACCAGTGCAGGTACAGCCCCGCGTCCCGCGTGAGCCGCGTCACGGGGTACGCGTTCGCGCCCGGCCCGATGCTGACCGGCTGGCCGGTGTGCGGCAACGGCGCGAGGTACGCGTGGTACCGCTCGACCCACGCGACGTAGCGCTCATCCGGCGAGGGCACGATCTGCGTGGCGTTCTGCGAGAGCAGGTGCACGCGCCGGTCGGCGCCGTGCACCGTCACGCTGACCAGCGCCACCTGCCCGTCCTCCCGCGAGGTCAGGAAGATCCGATCACCCGTGCGGTTGAACCGCGGGTTCGTCCCCTCCGCCGTGACGAACACAGAGGGGCCACCCGTCACTGGCACCCGGTAGACCCCGGTCTCCCGCGAGTACAGCCGGCCGCGGAACGCGTCGCCGCCGATGCGCCGGTAGACGACCTGCCGGCCATCCGGCGAGAACGACGGCTCCACGTAGTGGCCGGGCCGGTCCGTGAGCGTGCGGCCGCCGCGACCGTCCACGCGCACGACGCGCACCGCTCCCAGCGCCTCGTCGTTCCACGTCACGTAGACGATGGAGCGTCCGTCCGGCGACCACGAGGGATAGAGCTCCCAGTTGGTGTCGTCGTTCGTGAGGCGACGCGGCTTGCCTTCGGGCAACGGCCGGATCCAGAGCTTGCCCAGCGCTGTGTAGACGACGCTCTTCCCATCCGGCGCCACGCTCACCCAACGCAGCATCCGGACGTCGAAGCTGTCCGGCGCCACCTCGACGGGGAACCGCACGGCCTCGGTGATGGTCTGTCGCACGCGCGCGCGGAAGGGGATCTGCACCGCCTCGCCCGTGTCCACGGCCACCTTCCAGATCTTTCCCTTTGCCCAGATCACGATGTGCCGGCCGTCGGGCGTCCAGGAGAAGTGCGGGTAGACGCCGAAGATCGCCCACGCCTCCTGCTGGTCGTGGTCGAGCTGGTCGAACAGCGCGCGCTCGCGGCCGCTCTCGATGTCCTGGAGGAACAGCACGCTCTTCGGTCCCACGCGGCGCACGAACGCCAGCGTGCGGCCATCCGGCGAGACCTCGGGCCGCACCGCGCCGCCGGTCCCACGGATCCACGTTTCCGTGCGTCCGGTCTCCAGATCCAGCCGCTGGATCGCGTAGATCCCCGGGTGCGGGTCGCGGTTGTACTGGAAGCCGCCGCCCGGCGAGATGTCTTCGCTGTAGTACAGGTAGCGCCCGTCGGGCGAGAGCGCCGGCTCGCCCGCGTTCTGCTCCCAGTTGCGCCGCTTGGTGAGTTGGAGCCCGCTGCCGCCGCCGATGTGATACATCCACATCTCGCCCGCGCCCAGCGAGCGCGTGTTGCGGTAGTGCTTGCGGCCGATCAGGTACATCCCGTCCGGCGTCCAGATCGGGCTGTTCACCTGCCGCTCCCGCTCCTTCGTGATCTGGCGCGGGTTGGAGCCGTCGGCCTCCATGATCCACAGGTTGTCCAGCCCGTCGCGGTCGCTGGTGAACGCGATGTAGCGCCCGTCCGGGCTGAAGCGCGGCTGCACGTCGTACGCCGGGCCGCTCGTGAGCTGCGTCGCCTCGCCGCCTTCGATCGGCATGACGTAGATGTCGCCGAGCAGGTCGAACGCGATGCGGCGGCCATCCGGGCTCACGCTCACCGACATCCACGTGCCTTCCTCGGTCACGAACTCGATCTCGCGGACCGGCCCGTGGGGCGCGCTCACGTCCCACCGCGCCGCCTTGGTGTCCGTGGCCGCCGCGGCACCGCCCTCGCGTTGCGCGGAGGCCGCCGCGGGGAGAGCGAGGACCAGGAGTGCAGCGAGAATGCTCCGATGCATGACGTCCACCACCGTTCGGGAGAGCCGCCGTGGCGAGCACGTCCGAGCCCGAGCCCGCCGTTCGAACCAGGGCAAATTAGGTCGCTCCGGCCTGCCGGACCAGCGAGGGCGATCCGAGGTCCGTGGCCCGGAGGGCGACCGCGTCGAGCTGGATGTGGTGGACCGGCGCGAGGGGCCTGCGGCAGCGAACGGAGCCGGGACCCGACGCGCTGGCCCGGTCACAGGAACCGCCACCCCGGCTGTGCCAGGGTGGCGGTTCTCGTCGCGCGTCAGCCGATCCAGTGTACCCGCGGGTCCGCAGGGATGGTGGGCGGCTGTTTCCCCGGCTCCGCGGCCGCTCGATCCGTGCCGTCGGGCTGATGCGCCGGGTACTGGCTCCCGCCGATGATGAACCAACGGGCGTGGTCTTCCTCCTCGACGTCGTCCGTTGCGGCGACATCCTCGGCGACCGCCGCGTCGTCTCCCCCCGTGGTGACCTCGACGGACGCGCCGGGATCCTGGGATGCGGAGCCATCCGTGCTCGCCGAAACCGGCTCCGGCGTGACCGGCTCGTCGGCCGGTGGCGGAGCGTGTTCGGCATCCTCGCCCGCTGCGGTGTGGCCCGGAATCACCAGGCTGCCCGGCAGCGGCTCGACCCCGGGCACATGGGAGCCCGCGAGCGCCCAGGACGAGCTGTCCAGGAAGACGGAGCGCGACGACGCGCCGCTCCCCACCGCCGCCTCCTCGCCCGGCGCGTGCTCCGCCGCGCCATCCGCAGAGTGGGTCTCGGCGCCGATGATAACGGCCGGCCGCTCCGGCGTCACACCCAGCAAGCCGGTCGAGCCGGCGATGCCCGCGCTCCCCGCGCTCGCCGGCGCGGCCTGCCCCTCCGAAGCGCCCTGCGCCTCGCTGGCCTCGTCGGCCGGCTTCACGAGCACGTTGGACGCCGCGGCGTAGAACGGCGGCGCCTCCTTCTCGAGCAGCCTGAGCTCGAGGAGGCGGCTCCCATCGCCGGTCTTCCCCACGACACGGACGACCTCCGCCATCCCCTCCGTGCAGTAGACCAACTGCCCGGGATCCGGGGGCTGCTCCTTACCCGTCTTCCAGCCCGGACGGGCGGAACGGTCCACGCGCAGGAGGCGGGGTGGCGGCGTGTCCGGCCGTTTGCCGAGCATCGCTCACTCCTTCCTGTGGCAGCAACACCGCGCTGGGGTCTCTCAATGAGGACGAGGCGGCCGCGAGGAGGCCCGCACACCGGGCCGCGGCCGCATGCGGCGTACGCGCCGGCTGTCAATTTAATCGGTTCGGCAAGAAGTTTACAGGGCTGGACAGGAAGACGTGGGCAGCGCGGCGGGCTGCGGCGCGGCTTCAGCCCTCCCTGCCCGCGACCGCCTTCGTCTCTTCCTCCGCGCTCTCCGGCCGGAAACCGGCCGCGCCCGCCATGCCCAGGATGCCGGGGAGGTTGAGCGAGTCCGCGAGGCCCGAGGGCACCACCATGAGCGAGCCGCGCTTGACGATGCTCTCGTACAGCATGTTCATCGCGCGCAGGTTGAGCGCGACGGGGTTGGCGCTGTAGCGCTCCGCCGCCTCCACGAACTTCGACGCGATCTCCGTTTCCGCCGTTCCGAGGATGATGCGCGCTTGCCGCTCCCGCTCCGCCTGCGCTTGCCGCGACATCGCCTCCTCCAGCGCCTGCGGGATCACGACATCGCGAATCTCCACCGACTGCACCTGGATGCCCCAGTCGTGCATCTTGCGGTCGAGCGCCTCCTGGAGCCCGCGCCCCAGCTCCTTGCGTGACTGGATCAGCTCCGCCAGGTCGTGCTTGCCGATCGCGTCGCGGAGCGCCGTCTGCGCGGCGAGGATCACCGCCTGCTCGTAGTCCTGCACCTCGAGCGCGGCGCGCTCCGCGTCGTACACCACCCAGAACGCGATCGCGTCCACGTCCACCGGCACGGTGTCCCGCGTCAGGCACGATTCGGCGCCGAACGCGGTGGTGCGAATGCGCTGATCAATATGGTAGCCCACGCGGTCCACGACCGGGATCACGAAGAACAGCCCGGGGCCCCGCAGCCCCTTGTAGCGGCCCAGCCGCAGCACCACCGCCTTCTCCCACTGGTCCGCGTACTTGATGGACGAGCCGAGGAGGAGGCCGGCAATCGCCGCGGCCACGCCCGCGATCGGCAGGGCGAGCCCCAGGGCGGCAAGCCCGCCGAGCACGGCGCCGCCGCCCAGCAGCCCCGCCGCAATGGCGGGCAACGGGTAGCGCGTGTCGTTCGGCGAGCCGCCCCGCGCCGGCTGCAAACCCGTTTGCGCGACGTCGCGCCGCTTCGTCGGCGCCGGTACCATCCCGGGAACGATCGCCATCGTCTCACTCCATCATGGTTCCGGTCCGTCCATTTCACGCCCGGCCACCGTGCGGTACTCGGCGAGCGCGTCCAGGAGATCGTCCAGGCTGAAGCCGAGCTCTCGGGTCCGAGCGACCACCTCGCGGCACAGTGCGGCGAACGCCCGCCGGCGCTCCTGCTCCTCCGCAGACGGTGGATCGAGCCGCACGAACGTCCCCTCGCCCGGCCGCGTCCGGATCACGCCGCGCCGCTCCAGCTCCGCGTACGCCCGCTCCACACTCCGCGGGCTCACGCTCAGCGCGATCGCGAGCTGCCGTGCAGTCGGCAGCCGCGCGCCGGTGGGCAGCCACCCCATCACCACGCTCTCCCACAGCTCCTCGACGATCAGGTGCGCCACCGGCTCGCCGCCGCCCGCCGCGAGGCGCCGGGAGAGCCGCTGGACGATCGGGTCTCGGGGATCCGGCACACGCTGCTCCAGTGGCTTCGCTGTCCATTACGAACGGGACCGCTCCCGTGTTTACCAACCTGCCCTGGCATCGGGCGACGGGCAAGGAGCGGCGGGAGCGCGCACAACGCCCGCTCCCGCCGTCGTTCGTCCGTGAACACGCCGGCCGCGGGACCATCGGCCCCGCGGCCCCCCTTTCACCCGTCTCGCCCCAGCGCCCCGCCCGTCGTCATCTCGGCCCCCACCGGCTCCGCCGCCTGCTCCTCCCGCGCCATCTGCTTCCAGCGCTCGATCTCCTCGGCGAACTCGCCGGCAAGGCGCATCAGGTCGAGCGTATCGGGAGACGTGCTCTGCGCGACCCTCGACTCCACACGCTCCAGGCTCACCTGCGCCTTCCGGTAACCCGGGTCCGCATCCAGCGCCGCCCGGAACGCCGCGACCGCCTCCGCCAGGTGCCCCGTCCGCTCCAGCGCGATGCCCAGGTTGTTCTGGAACACCGCCACATCCGGCCGCAGCTCCGTCGCCCGCGCCAGCGGCGGCAGCGCCTCCTCGTAGCGCCCCTCACGGATCATCAGCAGACCCAGGTTGTTCATCGTCCACGCATCGCGATGGTCCAGCACCAGCGCGCGCCGGTAAGCGGACACCGCTTCCACCACCATCCCCAGGTCCGAGTACGCGTTCCCCAGCACCCGCCAGCCCTGACCGGACTCCGGCTCCAGCGCCACCACCTTCTCCACGTAGTCCAGCGCGTCGGACGGCTTGCCCCGCTCCAGCAGCACCCGGGCGAGGTTCAGCAGGGCCTTCGTGTGGGTCGAGTCCACCTCCAGCGTGCGCCGCAACGCCGCCTCCGCGCCGGCGTGGTCCCCCGCACGCCACAGCGAGATCCCCTGCATGTAGTGCCCCCAGGGATTCTCCGGCCGCCGCCGGGTGTACGCCTCGAACAGCAACGCCGCCTCGGCGTAGTCCCCCCGCCGGAACACCGCCTCCGCGTCGCCGAACGTCACGTTCTCCGGCAGCCGCCGCTCCGGCACCGGCTCCGCCAGCGGCCGGGGATCGGAGACCAGCACCGTGGAGCCCGGCTCCACGCCCGGCGCCGACGCCGCCGCCACCGTCCGCTCGCCGTGTGACGCGGAGCCACCCACGTGCGCCCGATCCTTGCGCTGCACGTCGCACGCGACGATCCCCGCCGCAACCAGCACCCCGTAGACCACCAGCGCCCGCTTCGTCCTGACGTTCCCTCGCTTGACCATCATGGTTCCCTCCTCGTGAAGTGCGCCGTCACCGGCGCGGTCCCTTGGGTGGTCGGCCCGGGAGGAGGGCAAGCGGGCCGCCAGGGGGAGGAGCATCGAGGAGCGATCGGCACAAGTCGTTGGTTGGCAATCCGTTGCGATGGGTACCCAGGCCCCGGGACCCCGTCCACGCCACCCCCGATCGTGGACCCGCGGACACGCCCGGCGGAGGGCGGTCGTGTACGGCGGGACACGTGCCCTCTGCCCCCAAGAACGAACCGGCCCGCCCTCGTGGAGAGAGCGGGCCGGTTCTCCGGGCGGACCCGGGCACCCGTGCGGGCGCCAACGCCGCTACTGGTCGCGGAAGAGACGCTCCGGCACCGACCCGGACAGGATCGTGTGCGGCGACATCCCCCGCGCCCCGACCTTGGGCTGGAGCGTCAGCCGCAGGCTCTCGAAGTCCTGCCAGGGCCGGCCGAGCTGGCTCTGCTCGATGTAGAAGCCCGCCTTCAGGATCTCGCCGGTCGTCACGACGGGGAACGAATCGTCCACGTCGGCGTCCCGCAGAGAAGCCAGCTCCGGCGGCGGCGTGGCCAGCGGGCCGAGCTCCACCGGCTCACCCGACACCGGCACGAGCCAGACCGCGTAGTAGTAGCCCACCGGCGGCCGGCGCAGGTTCTGGAACGAGATGCCCAGCCGGTGCGCCCAGAAGGAGCCCTTCGCGCCGCCGGTCGCCTCGAAGATGCGCGGCGAGCCGGGGTTGGCGAACTCGAGGGTCCCGAACTGGAGCGGCCCCTCGACCAGGGCGTCATCGTCCGGGTCCGGCGTGCCGCGGTCGTCCAGGTACTGCGTCCAGAACGGCGCGGCGTCGGTCGGCTGAGCCTCGCCCGGCACGATCAGCACGTGGGTGAAGTCGCGCGCGGCGACGTCCCCCAGCGTGTGCGACCCGATCACGAAGTGGTGCCGCTCGTTCGCCGCCTCGGGGTTGAAGGTCGAGGTGCGCACCGGCGGCTGCGGGTCGTCGCCGTAGATCGGGTTGCCCGACTCATCGGTACCCACCTGCACGCGGCGGATGCGCGTGTACTCCGCCGTCGCCGGGGCGAGCTTGCCCGAGGCCGCATCGAACAGCCAGAGGCTGTACTGCGCGTTGGCCAGCGGCGCGAGCGACGTGGCGGTGATCTCGAGGCCGCTCACCCGCGCCTGGACGCCCGGCACATCGAGCAGGGCGAGCCGGTCCTCGAAGAGCGGGAACGGCGCGAACGCGTTGGGGATCGGCTTGCCGTCCAGGTCCAGGTCGACGCCGATCTGGATGCGGATCACCGGCGGCCCGAGGTTCGGCGGCTCGCCCTTGTACACCACCACGTAGTTGTACTGGTGCTCCGGGATACCGCCCGTCACGTCCATCGTGTTCGGGACGACGATGGACGAGTCGGGCACCGGCGGCGCGGTCTTCTTCTCGTACCACCGCCACGGCGTGCCCATGCAGAAGTCGGCGGTGCCCACGCCGGAGCTGTTGGCGGTGAACGCGCCGAGGTACCACGGGTTGGGGAGCGGGTCCGGGACGGGCTCCGCCTGGCAGCCCGCGTTGTCGGTCCACGTGTAATCGTTGTCCGGGTATCCGCCCGGCGAGCCGCCCAGCGGGACAAGCTCGTCCGGCTCGGTCACGGTGCCGTACAGGATCATTTCGAGGTGGTCGACGAGGCCGTTGACCTTCGTCGCCAGCCGCTCGAGCGCGAACGTGTACCGTGCGCCGGGCTCCATTCCGTTCCAGCGCATGTAGAGGTCCCACATGTTCGCGCCCCAGTATTCCGGCCCCATGATCCGCGCGAACGCGGTGCTCACCGCGGACGGGTCCGGCAGCGGCGCGAGCGCCGGGAGCCGCGGGTCCTGCCCCGCGATCCGTGTGCCGGCGTGCACCTCGTAGCGGAGGACCGACGGGTTGTAGAGCGCGTCGATGCCCGACCTCCGGAACGCGTCCGGGTCACTCACGTCCGCGACCAGCTCGAAGCTCGTGATCGTGGACACGCCCGAGGGGAAGCCGCCCGCGTCCTTGAGGTCGAGCAGGAAGTCGTCCGAGTCGCCGTCCAGCGGCTCGTTCGGCCCGACGTAGCGGTCCTGCTCGCACGCCGCGAGCATCGCAGCGAGGCCGATCGTGGCGATAAGCCTGCGGTCGAAGCGCATCACAGTCCCTATCTCCGTTGCCTACGCGGGACGAAACTGAACGCGAGAGACACCCGGATGTTGTGCACGGTGCTCTTCGCTTCGGGGATGCTCGGGTTGGGATGCGGCATCGTCCGGTCGATGTAGAGGGGATCGACGACGCTGAAGATCTCGCGGTCGAAGCCGGTGAAGATCTCGTCCCGCACGTCCAACCGCAGCCCGACGCCCCCGCCGCTGGAGTACTGCACACCGCCGCCGAGCATCCAGGTCGCGACGCTCTCACTCCGAATGCCGCGGTTCTGCTCCGGGTCCATGAAGAAGCGCGTGCGCCCCGCGCCGGCCGTGACGTACGGCGCGAACGGCTCGAGCGACGCAAACCGCAGCAGCCCCGCGATGCCGAACCCGATCTGCGTGACCGTCTGATCGGGCAGGTAGAAGAACGTGCTGTCCTCGAACTTGAGGCCGACGAGCGGGAAGTACTCGCCGCGCGTCTTCGGCCGGCCGACCGAGAGGTAGCCGCCCACCGCAACGGCAGGCCGCGCGAAGTACATCACCTCCAGGCCGGCCGCCGGCCCGTTCTCCAGCGCCGCCGCTTCATCGAACCGCTGCCAGCTCAAGAACGTGCTCACCTCGAACTGGCCCTGCTGCTCCCCCTGCGCCGCCAGCGGCGAGGCGGCGAACACCGCCAGGAGGACGGCTCCGAATAGCGATCGCATGCGGCGCCTCCTCAGAATCCGATCTCGAAGGAGAACACCTGGTTGTGGCCCAGGTTGTCTCCCAGAGTGGTGTAGGCGTAGTCGACCGCGATCCGGCGGTCGCCCACGGGCAGGCGCATGCCCAGACCCGCGGACAGGCCGGCCGTGAAGCCCCAGTTCGCGCGCGGCTCGTTGCGGAACTGCTTGCCGACGCGGGCGAAGAACATCCCGCGGTACGAGTACTCCGCGCCGAAGGCAGGCTCCATGTACGTGGTCGTCGCGTCCTGGATCGACCCCACCACCGCCAGCCCGTGCTCGGCGCTCGGCCCGATGATCGCGTCCGGCGCGCCGTACAGCTCGGCCCGGATCCCGAAGCGGAACGCCGTCGGGAGATCCAGCTTGGCGGTCTTGACCTCGACCGGCACGCCATCCCCCGAGGGGATCGGCCCCTGGTTCGCCGAGCTCGGCATCACGGTCTCGATGGCGCCGCCGCGGAACTGGCCGCTGGTCCCCACGTTCACCACCGCCGCGCCCATGGTGATGCCGTAGATCCCCGTCTCGAACACGGTGGAGAGGTCCAGACCCACGTAGTTCGCCGTCGCCTGCGGGATCCCCTCCTGGACGTACTTGGCGGTGAACCCCACGTTCAGGCGGTCCGTGATGGCGCGGCTGTAATGCAGCCCGAACGCGGTGCCCGCCCACTCCACCGTCTCCGCCCGCTCCGGGTCGCCGCCCATCGGCCACTGCTCGGTGGTCACCCGGACAGCGCCGGACGAGAAGCGGATCAGTGACGCGCCGAGCACATCACCCGCCGAGAGCGGCACCGCGGCGGCAACGAAGGTGTGGGTCACGCCCGAGTTGCCGTACAGCTCCGCGTAGCTCGCCGCGCCGGAAACGCCCTTGATCCCGACGATCGCCGACGAGTTCCAGTACAGCGAGTTCAGCCCCTCGACGGCCGCGACCACCGCGCCGCCGAGTGCCAACTCCCGGGCGCCGACGCCGATCTCCAGGAAGTTGGCGCCGCGGGTGCCCACGCGCGTGATGCCGCGGCTCGGGTCCGGCTGCAACTGCGTGCCCTGACGCTGCGCCGACGCCGTCGTGGCGACGGAGACCAGCAGCACGAGCGTCGTCAGGCCGATTCTGATGCGCATGGTCCACCCCACGTCAGCGAATCACGATGAACTTGCCGAGCTTCCGGCGTGTGGCGCCGGTCGCCGGATCCCGCGCGGTCACCACGTAGATGTAGAAGCCCGCGGCGAGATCGTTGTCTTCATGGGTCCTCATGTTCCAGAAGAGATCACCGGCGCCGCTCAGGTCCTGCGGCGTCCAGGTGATGCGCTGCACGAACTGACCGGCCGCCGTGTAGATCGTGATCTCGCCGCTCGGCGGCAGGTTGGTGAAGGCCAGCCGCGCGCCGTCGCCGACGAGCTCGTACGCGGACGCGACGACATACGGGTTCGGCACGACCGTCACGTTGTCCAGCGAGCGCGGACCCAGCGAGGCGATCGCGTCGCCCCGCACCGACGGCGAGACCGTGAACGCCAGGTCCACACCCGACCGGAGCGGGATGCCGAACCGGGCCACCAGCGTGAAGTCCGGCCGCATCCGGTTGTAGCCACCCGATGTCCCCCGGCCGACGACCGGGTTGCAGCTCGGGTAGTCGCCGCCGCAGCCGATGCGCGCCGGCGCCCAGGTCACCGCGAGCTGCGACCCGTACACCGGCTGGCCGTTCTGCAGCACGACCTCGCCGTCGGCGTCCGTCTGCGCAACCGGCACTTCCTCCAGGAAGTAGACCGGCGTGCCCGGCATCCACTTGCCTGGCGGCACCGAGATCCACGCGGTGTCCGCGCCCGAGCCGATCCGGATGCGCTCCGGCACGTCCTCCGCCAGCACCGCCACCGTGACCGGCCGGTCGTAGGAAGCGTTCCGCACCGTGAACGGCAGCGACACGGAGGCCAGGTCGTTCGGCGTGATCGCGCGGCCGAGCGCGACGCTCAGCGCGGCTGCCACCTCCGCTCCCGTGGCCGACGTCGCCGCGTCTCTCCGCCCGCGGATCGCCTCCTCGACGATCGCCCGCGTCACGGAACGATCCTCCGTGTTGATCCGGTGCGGCGCGCTCTGGCCGTACGGGTCGTCGCTCCAGCGCAGCAGGTACCGGCCGTAGGACGCGCCGGTCGCCGTGCCGCCCAGGAAGCGCAGGTGCGGCCACGCGTCGCTGTTCGCAATGACCTGGTCCGCGGCGTCACGGTACTCGGTGGGATACTGCACGCCCGCCGAGTCGCGCACGCTGAGGATGAAACCGGGGAACGCATCCCGGCCGAAGATGCCGGCCGGCGTGAAGCTGGTGCCGGTGTTGGCCGAGACGAACAGCGGCTGCCCGGCCGCAGTGACCAACACGCCGGCCCGCTGGTTGACGCGCGTCTCGTCGTACCCGGCGCCGGAGGTGGTCACCACCGAGCCGGCAGGACCCGCGACCAGCACGCCCTCCGGGTCGGTGGACTTCCACCGCAGCGGCGCCGCGGCCGAGTAGTCCTTGTAGATCGGCGCGCCGTTCGGGCCGAAGCCGACCACCGCCGAGCGGTACGCGTACACGATCGTGCTGTCCCGCGCCCCCTCACGGCCGTACGCCGTGACGACCACGGAGTCCACGAACACGAGCCGGTACGACGTCTCCGACGGCGGGTCCTCGACCACGTCCACGACGACGCTCGCCACGCCGCCCGTCTCGCCGCCGATCACGAACGGCGTGCCCGTGTACCCGGGCGCCGTCCACAGCCCCCCGCGCAGCTCGTCCAGCGCGACGCGGGCGCCCCGGCCGCCGGCCTCCGAGCTGATCGGCACGTAGACGCTCACCACGTTGGGCAGCGAGGGGTTCGTCGCCAGCGTGTTCGACGTCGGCGGCGCGACCTCGTAGACGGTGCGGTCGATGCCGTCGAACTCCCCGTCCAGGTCCACGTCCACGCTGTCCCACACGGTGAAGCGGATGCCGGGGCTCTCGGCCACGAAGACGTAGAGGTAGCTCTGGCCGGGCAGCACCCCCGTGTCCTCGAACACCGTCGGGAACGAGCCGCTGGAGTTCTTCACGAGCTGCGCGTAGGCCTGCCAGCCCGGCTGGATCGTATTGCCCCGCTCGTCCACCAGCCGGTCCGCGCGGCACCGCCCGCTCGCCGGCGTGAGCTGCGCGGTGAACGTCGCGCCGCCGTCGCACGACTTGTAGACGAGGATCCGGCTGACGTTGCCCTTGTTGTACGCCCGGATGCTGTCCACCAGCCACGGATTGAGCGCGTAGATCCGCTCGATCCGCGGGTCGCCCGTCGCGCCGCGCTCGATCTGGTCCGCGAGCCGCGCGACGTACTCGTCCTCCCAGGTCGAGGCCTGGTCGTCCAGGAAGATCCGCACCCGCGGCTGGCCGAGGTCACGGATCCCGCCCTGGGCCACGGCCCGCGCCCGCACCGGCGCCGGCACGCCGGGCCCGAGATAGAAGCTCAGGTAGAACTGGTACGTGTTCTCCAGGAGCGCCATGAACGAGGCCGAGTCCACCGCGGCCAGGAACGCGACGGCGAAGCCGACCGAATCGCCGGCCTTGAGCGGGAACGGCCCCGCGCCGGACCACGTGTTGTTGTAGGCGTAGTTGCCCGTCCCGTCCGGCAGTGTGTCGGACCACAACGCCACGCACTCGTTCAGGACCGGGTTGCACGTGTCGAAGAACAGCGTGTCCGGCCCCGTGGTGGGCGCGCCCGACGGACGGTTCGTGTACCGCCAGTTGGGATCCGGCACGTACCAGTTGAAGCAGCCCGGCCCGCGCGGGTTGTTCACGATGTCACACCGCTGGCCGGTCGAGCCGTTGTACGGCTTGATCAGCATCCAGGTGTCGTAGGCCGTCATCGCCTGGGGGTCACGCCCGTTCAGCGCGTCCGCCGTGTTCGCGGCGATCACGCCGTAGCCGCCCCGCTTGTCCGGCCCCAGGAACTGGATCTGGCCGCACTCGAAGCCGCACAGCGACATCCGGTTGAACGTGATCGTGTCGCCGGCGAGCGGATGGCTCGGATTGTAGAACGGCGAGTTCGGGTCCGAGAACAGCTTGTTGCGCAGGTCCCCGATCGGGCTCTTCAGCCACATGATGCCGGTGGCGCCGACGCGGAAGCCGCGCCCCACGCGCGACCGCAGCGCCGGGCAGTTGATCCAGTCGACGTCCGGCGGGGTCCTGAGGTTGTCGCAGTTCTCGGTCCGCCCCAGCTCGTTGGAGACGACGGCGCCGCGCTCCACGATGGCGTGCACCGCCGCGCGCCGGCCATCGCCGGGCGGCGCACGCAGCCAGCGCGTCTGGAACCCGAAGTACAGCGAGTCGTAGTCCAGCCCGACGCCGTAGACCTCCTCGGTGTTGTTCACGATGACGCCCTGGTAGATGAACATGCCGGAGACGGTCGGCACGTTGAACGTGAAGGCGTCAACGTGGATGTCGATGCCGAGCGGATAACCCTCGAGCTGCGGCGCGCCCGTTCCGTTCGGCAGCACGTTCCCGTACAGCGCGCGGATCTCGCGGCCGTGGTCGCTCATCACGCCGAACGTCTGGAACGCCGTACCGATGAACTCCCGGCCGGGCGCGTGCAGCTCCTCCGGCACGCGCCACCAGTCGAACGTGAACTCCGAGCCGCGCTGCCGGAACCACTCCTCCCAGCCCTCCTGCGTGATCGGGCGGGCGCCGCGCCAGCCGGCGCTGCCCCACGTCTCCGGGCAGTCCGAGCCCGCCATGAGCGGGAAGCCCGGATCCAGGAACGAGGCCGTGTGGTTGCGGCACGAGTCGTCGTTCGTGGACTGCACGCCCGAGTGGTAGACGCCGAACGCGCCGTCGTGCCCGCTGAAGTGCTCGATGTCGGGGTACAGGTTGGTCTCCCACATGTACCCGCCCCCGATCACGTTCTGGAGGCTCTCCACCTTCTCGCGGTGGCGCAGCCACTCGCTGGGCGCGGCGGCGACGTACGGCTGGAGGTCGAAGACCTCCCACACCCACGTGGTCGGGCCGGCCTCCACGCCGCGCTTCTGGATCGGCGGGTAACCCGTCCGCTGCCACGGCCCCATGCCGTAGTTGCCCACCCAGAACGCCACGTTCTGCGAGGCCGCCCGCAGGCCAGTGAAGGCGATGTCCCCCTCGCCCCGCAGGTTGAAGGGAGAGCGCTCCCACCGAACCGACTCGCAGAGCCGCGCCGGCGGCGGCACCCGCGGATTCTCCCACTCCTCGCACGGCGTCGGCACGCCCGGCGGCGGCGTGCGCCGCGCCTGGGCCTCGAGAACCCCGGGCACGGCCAGGCCCAGGGCCATGGCGGCCAGCGCCACGAGCCGGGGCAGGCGAGCCGGGGAACAATGCATCGAGCTGCTCATCCGTTCCTCTTCATCGAGTGGATCCGGTGCATCCTCAGAAGCTCACGCGGACACCGACGTTGATGGAGCGCGGCGCCGCGACCATGTCCGGGCGGTCCCAGATGTCGGCGGTCGTGGACGTCTGCGAGAAGCTGCCGCCGCCGATCACGTCGAACCGCCCCGCCATGCCGGCACCGCCCTCGCAGTCACCCGTCGTCGGGAAGACCTGGAGGCAGTTGCGGCGGTTCAGCAGGTTCGTGACGCGCAGGAACGCGCCGTACCTCAGGTTCGCCACCCGCCAGTCCTTCCGCACCAGCAGGTTCACGTCGTACGTGGCCGGGCTCGTCCCGCTGTTCCGCTCCGCGTTGCCGACGCCGTACGCCAGCACCGGCGTGTACGGCAGCCCGCTCGCCGCCCGCAGCGTGATGCTCGCCGACGTGTTGCGCAGCAGGCTCCCGAGCACCGGGACGTCCGGCACATCGTCCTGCACCGCGAAGCGCAGCACGCCGTTGAACACGTGCGTCTGGTCGATCTCGGAGCGGATCTCCTTGTACGCCGGCGGGTCGTTCTGCGCCTGCTTCAGCATCTCCAGGTCCGGCGGCGCCGCGTTCGTCCGGACCTGGGAGAGCGAGTAGCGCAGGTCGAACGCCCAGTGGCTCGTCAGCCGCCGCGCCAGCGAGAGCTCGATCCCGCGCACGGTCTGGTAATCCAGGTTCAGCAGCACCGTGTAGGTCGGCGTCGAGCTGTTGTTGTAGTTGGCGCCCGGGTCGAACACCGGCGTGCCCGTCTCCGTGACGCCGCCCCGCCGGATACCCGTCAGGCCGAGCTGGTCCTTGTTGAACAGGACCGCCGAGAGCGCGTAGTTGTCGAAGAGCTCGGACAGGAACCCGAACTCGTACGAGGAGGTCTGCTCCGTGACGAGCTGCGGGTTGCCGATCAGGATGGTGCCCGTCTCGTGGAAGAAGCGCGCGGCCTGCGGCGTGCCCTCCAGCGGCGTGCCGATGCCCGTGCCACGATACATGTTGTGCAGCAACGGGTTCTGGCTGTAGCGCCCGAAGTTGAAGAAGAAGCTCGAGGACTCGGTGACCGGCACGCTCACGCCCAGGCGCGGCGACCACTGCTTGCGGACCGGCGCCTTCTTGAAGTCGTCCTGGAGCGCCACCGCGTTGGCCTCGTTGCGCAGGTTCTCATCGAGGCCGCACGCCTGCACGCCCGTGTAGACGATGTTCGTCTCGGGATCCACGTAGCGGAACTTGTCCGCCGGCAGGCCGAACGCCGTCGGGTTCTCGCACACGTGGTAGAGCGTCGTGCCGTTCGTCGGATCCCGCGGGTTCGCCCAGAACAGGCCGTCCGCCCGGCCGTAGTCGAAGCGGAACCCGAAGGTCACCCGCAGGAAGTCGAACTCGATGTTGTCCTGGATGTAGGCGGCCGCATCCCACGGCTTCGCCGCGTAGCGGGAGATGTCCAGCGCGACGTTGTTGAGGCCGACCTGCTGGTACTCCTCGAACGAGACGTCGTGCTTCTGGAAGAAGACGCCCGCCTTGATGTTGTGGTGGTCGCCGACCTGCGTCTGCATGTCGAAGCGACCCACCCACGTGGACAGCTCCTCACCGCCGTAGATCTTGTCCGTGCCGAAGAACGGCTGGCGGCCGTAGGCGCGCGAGGAGCCCGTGGTGTGGAAGGGGCCGGACCAGTAGGTGTACGCCATCCGGTCCTCGATGCAGACGCCGCTCACGAAGGTGCACGTCGTGCGGTTCTGGTCGAACCGCCCGATCGCCGCCGTGTACGCCGTCCGGTCCAGCGTGTGGTCCCACTTCAGCACCCAGAGCTGCCGGTTCAGGTTGATCGAGCTCTGGAGCACGTACTGCTGCTCCTGGTTCGTCGCCTGGAGATCCTCGATCACCTCGGGGTCCCGGCCGTTCAGGAACACCGTGCGGCACACGTCCTCGGCGTCGGGATAGAGGTCCACGCAGCGGCCGAACATGTCGAAGCCGCTCCGCAACCAGCTGAACATGTAGGGCTGTGTCTGCCGCTGATAATCCAAGCCGAGGAAGGAGAGCTTCGCCGCGGGTGAGAAGTAGTAGGTCAGCTTGCCGTAGAGGTCGCGCCGGCTGTCGAAGCCGAGCTGCCGGTACCCCGGGAAAAGGTCGTAGATGCTGGCGTAGCGGTTCGCCAGGTCCCGCGGATCCGCGAAGGGGTTGTAGATCAGGTCGTCGAACTTCAGGACACGCCCCACGCCGGACTCGAACTGCGCGGCCACCATGAAGCGCAGCTTGTTCCCGGTCATCGGGACCGGCCCGCTCACGTAGCCGTCGAGCTGCTCCCACTCCCGCAGCTCATCGTACTTCGAGCCGAGCCAGCCGCCCACGCTGGAGGTCTGGTACTCGACCTCACCCTGGAGCTGCGTGCCGCCCTCGCGCGTCGCGATGTTGATCACGCCGGAGAGCGCGTTGCCGTACTGCGCCTCGAACCCACCGCGCAGGTAGTCCACCTGCTCCACCGCCTTGCTCGGCAGGAACATCGCGGGGCCGCCGAACACGAAGTTGTTGATCGGGATCCCGTCCACGAGCGTCAGCGTCTCGCCCTGCCGGCCGCCCCGGATCCGGACCGGCGAGAGGCCGCGGCGCTGCTCGTCGTAGCTGATGACGTCCGTGTTCTGCGGGACCTCGAGGAAGCCGTGCTGGAGGGAGAGCACACCCTGGATGTCCGTGACGGGCAGGGCCTGGATCTGCTCGGCGGTGATGATGTTGGACGCGCCCGTCGCCCGCGTCTCGATCAGCGGCACCCGCTCGGCCTCCACCACCACCCCTTCCACCGCGAGCGCCTCGCTGGTCAGCTCGAAGTCCACCGTGCGGGTGACGTCGATGGTCACCTGCACGTTCTCCTTACGGACCACCGCGTACCCCAGGAGCTGTGCCGTCACGGTGTAGACGCCGGGCGGCACGTTGATCAGGAAGTAGCGTCCGTTCTCCTGCGTGAGGACGCTGCGGCCCGTCCCCTCCACCGTGATCTGGACGCCCGCCAGCGGCTCGCCCGTGGCCGCATCCGTGACCAGCCCGGTCAGTTTCCCGGTCTGTGCCCCGGCGGGAACCGCGCCCAGCGCCACCAGCAGGAGCGCCGCCAGGACGGACCTCAAGAGGCTTCTCTCCTTCGAAGCGGACATCGTGTGGGAACCTCCGTACGCGTGTGGACCGTGAAACGGAGAGGGACGGCGTGGGAGCCGTTCCGGTCCGGAATTCGGCGTCGGGCGAATTGCGGTGAGAGACCGGCCTCGGTATACATCTAAGTATTCCGGAATGCGCACCAGAACGGCGCCTCCACAGCCTCTGCCCAGGAGGGCAGGGCACGTTACGCGCGGTCAGCGGCCTTGTCAAGCGACCTCTTCGCAGCTGCCCCCTCGCCGCGCGAAGCGCGACCACCGCCGACCTGACGAAAACGTTTGTGGTCGCGCGATCCGGACACCCGGCACGATCCTGGCACCGGCGCGGCACCGCCCATGGAGAGCCCGTTGAACCACCCCGCCACCCCTGAGGCCGGCCGCCGGCCCGGCGAGCCGGCCAGCGCCGCACCGGCCTCGCCGCCGCCCCCCGAGCCGGGCGCCCCCCTCCCCGGCGACCACCGCTGGTGGCTCGTCGAGGAAGGGTTCGACCTGGCGCGGGAGCACGAGGTCGAGTCGCTGCTGGCGATCTCGAACGGTTACCTGGGCACGCGCGCGTCGCTCGCGGAGGGGAGCGAGCTCTCCGCGCCGGCCACGTTCGTGGCGGGGATCTACGGGCGGCGCTCCGAGCCGGGGGCGGTGCCGGCGCTGGTGACCGCCCCGGACGCGCTCCGGCTGCGGCTCGTGGTGGAGGGCGAGGCGGTGGCGCTGGACCACGGCGAAACGCTCGAGCATCGCCGGGCGCTGGACATGCGCCGCGGGGTGCTGTGGCGGGTCTGGCGTCACCGGACGCCGGCCGGCCGCATCACCCGGATCCGGGAGCGACGGCTCGCATCGCTCGCGGACCGACACGTGTTGCTCCAGGTCGTGGAGCTCGTGCCGGAGAACTACGGCGGGCGCATCGAGTTGGAGAGCCGCATCGACGTGGCTGTCCCGGTCCAGCCGCTCGCGGTGCCGCCGCCCGCGCTGACGCCCGTGCCCGACGCCTCGGGCGCTGCGTCCCCCGCACGGCTCGCGCTGCGTGCGGAGGGCACGGGCGCCGTCGTCGCGTTCGCCGTAGACAGCTCGTTGGACGCGGACGGGAGACGGCTGGCACCGCAGATCGAGGCATCCGGCTCCTCTGTCGTGGAGCGCTGGTCGTTCACGGCCGAGATCGGCCGACCCTGCCGGCTCACGCGCGTCATCGCGGTGCACACGTCGCGGGACGCGGCGTCACCCGCGGCAGCCGCCGCAGAGCACGTCGCGCGGCTCGGCGCGGCGGCCGCGGAACGCATCCAGCGCGCACACGTCGCCGCCTGGCGCGCGCGGTGGCAGGGCGCGGATGTGGTGATCGATGGAGACGACGACGCGCAACGCGCCGTGCGCTTCGCGTGCTATCACCTCATCGGCGCGGCAGACCCCGGTGACGAGCGCGTCTCGATCGGCGCGCGGCTGCTGACCGGCGGCGTGTACATGGGGCACGTGTTCTGGGACGTGGAGGTCTACATGCTCCCGTTCTACATCTACACACACCCGCCATCGGCGCGCGCGCTGCTCATGTACCGCTACCACACGTTGCCCGCGGCCCGTGCGAAAGCCCGCGCGCTCGGCTGGCGCGGCGCGCTGTACGCGTGGGAGTCGGCGCTGACGGGCGAGGAGACCACGCCGTCGGCGGTCGTGGCGCCGGACGGCGTGGTGGTGCCGATCCGGAACGGGGAGCAGGAGAACCACATCAGCGCCGCCGTCGCGTACGGCGTGTGGCAGTACTGGCGTGCCACGGGCGACGACGCCTTCTTCCTGGACGCGGGCGCGGAGATCCTGCTGGAGACGGCCCGCTTCTGGGCGAGCCGCGGCGAATGGGGCGAGGACGGCCTCTACCACATCCGCCACGTCATCGGGCCCGACGAGTACCACGAGGACGTGGACGACAGCGCCTACACCAACGTGATGGCGCAGTGGAACCTGGAGCGCGGGCTCGAGGCTGCGCGCCTGCTGCGTGAGCGCTGGCCCGAGCGCTGGCGCGTGCTGGAAGACCGCCTCGGCATCGAACCGGGGGAACCGGAGTCGTGGGGCGACATCGCGGCCGCCATGTACACGGGGTTCGATCCGGACACCGGCCTCTTCGAGCAGTTCCGCGGCTACCACGACCTCGAGGAGGTGGACCTGTCCGCGCTCGAGCCGAGCGCCGGCCCGGCGGACATCCTGCTCGGTCGTGAGCGTACGATGCGGAGCAAGGTGATCAAGCAGGCGGACGTCGTGCTGCTGCTGTACCTGCTCTGGGACCGGTTCCCCCCCGAGGTGCGGCGCGCGAACTTCCGATACTACGAGCCGCGCTGCGCGAACGGCAGCTCGCTCAGCCCCTCGATCCACGCGCTGGTCGCCGCGCGGCTGGGCGAGATGGAGCTGGCGCAGCGCTACTGGCGGCAGGCGGCCGAGATCGATCTGGCGAACAACATGGGCAACGCAGCGGGCGGCGTGCACGGCGCCGCGCTGGGCGGGTTGTGGCAGGCCGCGGTGTTCGGCTTCGCCGGGCTGCGCTTCGGCGAGCGAGGCCCGGAGCTGGAGCCGCACCTGCCGCCCGGCTGGCGCGCGCTGCGTTTTCCGATCTGCTGGCGGGGGCGGCGCTTCCGCGTGAGCACGGATGGCGCGACGCGCCCGGAGGAGGGGCCGTGAAGCCGGAGTCCATCATCGTCCCGCTGGACGGCACGCCGGGCGCGCTGGCGGCGGTGCCCGTGGCGGCCGCGCTCACCACCATGCTCGACGCCGCGCTGCACGTGTTGCACGTCGGCGAGCGCGTGCTCCCATCGGCCGACCGGCTCCGCGAGCTCGGGCTCACCCCGGAGATGCTGGAAGGGTCCGTCCTCGACCAGCGTACCGGCCCGCCGGCCGAGGCGATCCTCCGGTTCGCCCGGGAACGACCCGAGCCGCTGATCGTGATCTGCACCCACACCGATGTGGAGAAGCACCGCGGCGCGCTGGGCCACGTGGCCGAGGAGGTGCTCGTGGACGCGTGCTGCCCCGTGATCCTCGTGCAGCCGGAGCGCGGGCTGCGGCGCTGGACGCTGCGCCGGATCCTGCTGCCGCACGACGGGACGCCCGCCACCGCTGCCGCCATGGACCCGGCCGGCGACATTGCCGAGCTGACCGGCGCGGAGGTGCTCGTGCTCCACGTCGCGGCGCCGGGCGCTCCGCCGCCCACGGAGCCGGGCACGTTCACCGTGCCCCGCTACGTGGACCAGCCGCAGCACGAGTGGCCCGCGTGGGCTGCCGAGTTCATCGCCCGCATGTCCGCGCTCGGCCACCCACCATCCGAGGTGCGGTTCACGCTCTCCGTGGCCACGGGCGACCCCGGCGCCGAGATCGTGCGCGCGGCCCGCGAACGCGACGCCGACCTCGTCGTCATCGCGTGGCATGGCGTGTGGGAGCCCGAGCGCGCGCTGACCATGCGGCGCGTCATCCGGGAGGTGGGGTGTCCGATCCTCGTGGTGCAGACAGGAGATCGCGGTACTCCCGCGGCGTGACCACGCGCACGCTCGTCTGCTCGCGTACCCCCAGCAGGTGCTCGTCCAGCGTGACCAGCACCGCGCCGGTCGCCGCCGCGAGCGCGAGGAACTTGCGATCGTCGGCGTCCTCGACGAACGCGAACGCCGCAGGGTCGGCCGTGCCCTCGTAGCGGTCCTCCGGCTTGTACAACTCATCAATGCGCGTGCGGGCCAGCGGCGGGATGCGGCCCACGATGCGCTCGGCCTCGCGCCGCGTGGCGTCATCCCAGACCAGGCGCAGCGCGCCCTCGCGGATGGCATCCAGCAGCCATCCGGCCGCGCTGCGGGGCTGGAACCCCGCCGCAACGATCACGTTGGTGTCCAGGACGACGGCCGGCTGCGGCGGCGCGTCGCCTGCGGTGCCGCTCATCCCCATCGCCTGACACGGATCGCGTCATCGGCCAACAGATTCAACCCGGAGTCCCCCGGCAGGGCTGTCGGTGACTCCGGCCGAACAGCTGCGTCAGAATACGCGTGGTCGCTCCTCCGGGCCCCACTCACGCCGCCCGTCCAACGCGGCCCGGGCGCGCGGCCGCGCACTCGGCGACACCTTCCCATCGAATGACCCGAACGCTCGATTCGGTTGCCGCCGGTCGCGATCACGACCAGGCGATCCGGGCGCCGTGGACTGGCGGTGTCGGCGGCGTGTCGGGCTCGCATGCTGCAAGCGCGGGCGCGGTCCACGCCGACGCCGGGGTCGGTGCTCGCAACGGCGGGTCCGGAGGCCGGAGGTCGCGATGCGCACTCGCGCAGGGCGGTGCGCGGCGCTGGCGGTCGCACTGGCGCTCGGCGCCGCGTGTGACAGCGTCCGCGATGTCGAACTGGAAGACGCCGTCGGCACCTTCGTGCTGACGCGGGTGGCGGGCAAGAGGGTCGGCGAGCGGGATCGCGTCCCTGATGGAGACGACGTGGCCGAGGCAGAACTCCTCGGCGGCAGGGATCGTTTCCGGGATAGAGACCGCCGGCGCGACCGGGACGACGGGCCGCGGCCCCGGCTGCTCGAGAAGACGGCCGAGTTCGAGGTCCTGGTCGTGCACGAGACGGTGCGGCTGAGGCCGGACGGCTCGGGAACGATCACCAGCGTGGTGGACCTCTTCCTGATCGAGACGGGCGAGTTCGACGGGCGGCGCACCATCACCCGCGATGTCCGCTTCGCACTGGATGACGGCACCATCCTGATCGCGGACCTCTGCGATCCGGAGGAAGTGGACTGCGTGCTCCCGCGGAACCTGGTCATGTGGCCGGAGCCGACGTGGTCGCCGAAGGTCCTGTACCAGGCGTTCTCGCCGGGCGGGCCGGCGCTGCTGTACGAGCGGGTCTCGAGGCGGGCGGACCTGGACTGAGGCGGGCGTCGCGGCTCGGCCGTGCGCCCGGGTGGCGCGGGCGTTTCGCGGCGCGCCCGGCGCCCCCCACGATCCGCGCGGGTCTCCGTCCGGACCGGGGCGTTCGGGGTCTCATGGACCTGCCCGGCCGCGATCCGCACTGGTCCCCACCCGATCCCCGCCCCCGGTCCCGGGTGGATCACCGGGCCGGGGCGCCCCCGGGAGTCGGGCACGCCGGCTGGCGGCGCGGCCCGGCAGAGGCCCGCCAGTTGGACCCCCTTCTCCATTCCGGATGTATAGCGTATCTTCCGACGCGATACCGCAACCCTGTCAATCTCGTGGCCCCTCGGCGCGCCGCGGCGGGCCGGGGATCGGAGAGGATCGACTCATGCGTTGGACCCGTGCCGCTGTTCTCGCCGCCGCGCTGGCCACGGCCGCGTGCAGCGGCGCCGCCCGGCCGTCGCCGGAGGCCCCACGGCCCGGAGCGCTGTCGAACGCCGAGATCGAAGCGCTCTATCGAGCCCGCCTGGACAGCGCGCGCATGCGCTTCACGGAGGCCGACGTCCGCTTCATGACGGGCATGATCGCGCACCACGCGCAGGCGCTCGTCATGGCGGAGCTGGCGGCGACGCACACCACCACCCCGGCGATCCGGACGCTGGCGGCGCGGATCATCAACGCGCAAAAGGACGAGATCGAGCGCATGCAGCAGTGGCTGCGGGAGCGGGGTCAGCCCGTGCCCGAGGTGCACATCGAGGGCACGACGATGACCATCCACTACGCGGACCACGCCGGGCACACGGGTCACGAGGCGCACGCCCACATGCCCGGCATGCTGACGGACGAACAGCTCCGCGAGCTGGCTGCGGCACACGGCGCAGAGTTCGACCGTCTGTTCCTCACGTACATGATCCAGCACCATCGCGGCGCGGTGCAGATGGTGCACGAGCTCTTCGCAACGGACGGGGCGCTCCAGGACGAGGATGTGTTCCGGCTCGCCTCGGACGTGCAGGTGGATCAGATCACCGAGATCGCGCGGATGGAGCAGATGCTCGCCGCGCTGGCCGCCCAGGGCGGCGCACCGTGACCACCCCCCCGCGGCCGGATTCACCGCGGCCGCAACGTGACACCAGCAAAGGGGATCGCCATGGACTTCGTGCCGCCTGTGTCCGCCACCAGGGCCGGCCGCCGAGCCGCAGCACGCCCGACCGCCGCCTGGCTCGTGGCCGGCCTCCTCGCCTTCGCCGCATGCGCGCCGTCGGCAACCACGTCTCCGGAGGCCGGGCCGACGCCACGCTCCACGCCCCTGACCCCCGACAGGGATCCCCGCATCGGGCTGGGCGCCGGCCTGCTGGACGCGGAGGAGGCGGTGTGGAACCTGCGCGTGGTCTCCACGACGCCGCCCCCGCCCGAGTTCGTCGGCGTGACCAACTCCGACCTCGCCTTCACCGGCAACTACGTCATCCAGGGCAACTACAACGGCTTCCAGGTCTGGGACATCAGCGACCCCGCGAAGCCGGTGTTGGTGAAGGGGTACGTCTGCCCGGCTTCGCAGAGCGACGTCTCGGTCTACAAGAACCTGCTGTTCGTCTCGGGCGAGGGTCTCGGTGGGCGGCTGGACTGCGGGACGCAGGGCGTGCGAGAGCAGGTGAGCCCCGACCGGCTGCGCGGGATCCGGATCTTCGACATCTCGGACATCCGGAACCCGAAGTACATCGGCAACGTGCAGACGTGCCGCGGCTCGCACACCCACACGGTGCTCGAGCACCCGGGCGACACGGAGAACGTCTACATCTACGTCTCCGGCTCCGCGCCGGTGCGCCCCGCCGAGGAGCTGCCGGGCTGCAGCGGCGCGATGCCCGAGGAGGACCCCAACACCGCGCTGTTCCGGATCGAGGTCATCCGGGTCCCGCTCGCGAACCCGGCGGCGGCGCACATCGTCAGCTCGCCGCGGATCTTCGAGGGGCTGAAGGCGCCGCCGAGGCACGGCCTCGCTCCGGACGACCTGGCCGAGGTCGAGCGGGCCAGGGCGCGCGGCGCGTTCATCATCGAGATCGACGGCATCCCGCAGGTCCTGCCCGACGCGTTCGTGGCGCGGATGCTCCAGCAGATCGTCGAGGCGCGGGGCGGCACCGGCGCGCCGACCGCCGCGGACAGCGCGGCCCTGCGGGAGCGGCTGCCGCAGCTCGCCGCGCAGCTCGCTGCGAACCGCCGCGACCACGGCCCCACGCAGTGCCACGACATCACGGTCTATCCGGCCGTCGGCCTGGCGGGCGGCGCGTGCGAGGGCTACGGCTTGCTGCTCGACATCCGCGACCCGGTGAACCCGAAGCGCCTCGTCGCCGTCGCGGACTCGAACTTCTCCTACTGGCACTCCGCCACCTTCAGCAACGACGGCACCAAGATCCTGTTCTCGGATGAGTGGGGCGGGGGCGGCGCGCCGAAGTGCCGCGCGACGGATCCGAAGGAGTGGGGAGCCAACGCGATCTTCACGATCGAGAACGGCGAGCTCCACTTCCAGAGCTACTACAAGATGCCCGCACCGCAGACGCCGCAGGAGAACTGCGTGGCGCACAACGGCTCGCTGATCCCGATCCCGGGCCGGGACGTGATGGTGCAGGGCTGGTACCAGGGCGGCATCTCGGTCTTCGACTTCACCGATCCGAAGAACCCGATCGAGATCGCGTTCCACGACCGCGGCCCGGTGGACGCGGAGCGCCTCGGCAGCGCCGGGAGCTGGTCGGCCTACTGGCACAACGGCTACATCTACAGCTCGGAGATCGCGCGCGGGCTCGATGTCTTCGAGCTGGTGCCCAGCGAGTTCCTCTCGCAGAACGAGATCGACGCGGCGAAGACCGTCCGGCTGGAGTACTTCAACGCGCAGGGCCAGCCGCGCTTCGTGTGGCCGCCGAGCTTCGCGCTCGCGCGCGCGTACGTGGACCAGCTCGAGCGCTCCGGCGGGCTGTCGGCGGACCGCATCGCCGCGGTGCGGCGGGAGCTGGCCAGCGCGGAGCGCGCCTCGG
>QGVH01000033.1 GCA_003242735.1 bacterium
TTCGATGATCGGCTCCAGGAGCCGACGGTGCTGCCGGCCAAGCTGCCCAACCTGCTGGTCAACGGCTCGAGCGGCATCGCCGTCGGCATGGCCACCAACATCCCGCCCCACAACCTGCGCGAGGTCGTCGAGGCCTGCATCCACCTGGTGGACCACCCCGACGCAGACGTCGACGAGCTGACCCGCTTCGTCAAGGGGCCGGACTTCCCGACCGGCGGCATCATCCACGGGCTGGACGGCATCCGGGAGGCGTATCGCACCGGCCGCGGCCGGATCATCATGCGCGCGCGGGCGATGGTCGAGGAGAAGGAGGGCGGCCGGCAGCAGATCGTCGTCACGGAAATCCCCTTCATGGTCAACAAGGCCCGGATGATCGAGCAGATCGCCGAGCTGGTCCGTGAAAAGAAGCTCACCGACATCACGGCCATCCGGGATGAGTCGGACCGTGACGGCATCCGTGTGGTGATCGAGCTGCGGCGTGACGCCATCCCGCAGATCGTGCTGAACCAGTTGTTCAAGCACACCCAGATGCAGTCCACGTTCGGGGTCATTCTGCTGGCGCTCGTCAAGGGCGTTCCGCAGATCCTGAACCTGAAGCAGCTCATCCAGCACTTCCTCGACCATCGGCACGAGGTCGTGGTCCGGCGGACCGAGCACGACCTGCGGGAGGCCGAAGAGCGCGAGCACATCCTCGAAGGCCTGAAGATCGCCGTGGACGCGATCGACGAGGTCGTCGAGCTGATCAAGACCTCGGCGGATACGGACACGGCGAGCACGCGGCTCCAGGAGCGGTTCGGGCTGTCCGAGCGGCAGGCCAAGGCGATCCTCGACATGCGGCTCGCCCGCCTGACCGGCCTCGAGATCGAGAAGCTGGAGCAGGAGCTGGAGGAAGTCCGCAAGCTGATCGCCGACCTCCGGGACATCCTGGCCAGCCGCGAGCGGCGGCTCGGCATCATCAAGGACGAGCTGCGCGAGCTGGCGCGGAAGTACGGCGACGAACGCCGCACCGAGATCGTGCGCGCCACGGGCGACCTCTCCGTCGAGGACCTGATCGCCGACGAGGAGATGGTGATCACGGTCTCTCACCACGGCTACATCAAGCGCCTGCCGGTCAGCGCGTACCGGCGCCAGCGGCGGGGCAGCCGCGGGCTCCAGGGGATGGAGACGCGCGAGGAGGACTGGGTCGAGCACCTCTTCCTGGCGCAGACGCACGACTACGTCATGTTCTTCACGCGCCAGGGCCACTGCTACTGGCTCAAGGTGCACGAGATCCCGCAGGCGGGCCGGGCGGCGCGCGGCAAGCCGATCGTCAACCTGCTCGCACTGCGGCCGGAGGAGCAGATCGCGGCGCTCGTGCCCGTGCGCGAGTTCCGCGAGGATCGTTACCTGATCTTCGCCACTCGCCAGGGAACGGTGAAGAAGACGTCGCTCAGCGCCTACCGGCACGTGCGCGCCACCGGGATCAACGCGATCAACATCGCCGAGGGCGATGAGCTGATCGACGTCCAGATCACCAACGGCGATGACGAGGTGATCCTGGCCACGCGCGAGGGGATGGCGATCCGGTTCCACGAGTCGGACGTGCGCGAGATGGGCCGCGTGGCCACAGGCGTGCGGGGCATCACACTCGATGAGGGAGACCACGTCGTCGGGATGGTCGTCGTGCGCAGGGATGCTGCGCCGGAGACCACGCTGCTGGTGGTGACCGAGAACGGCCGCGGCAAGCGGACGCCCGTGGACGAGTACCGCCTCCAGCGTCGCGGGGGCAAGGGCGTGATCAACTTCAAGACCAACGGCAAGTCCGGCAAGGTCGTGGCCATCAAGGAGGTCCAGAAGGGCGACGAGCTGATGCTGATCACGCGCAACGGCGTGGTGAACCGCGTCCGCTGCGACGAGATCCGCGTCATCGGCCGCGCCACGCAGGGCGTCCGCATCATGGCCCTGGACGAGGGCGATGTCGTCGTCGACGTCGCGCGCCTCGTGTCCGAGGACGAGGAGAACGGCGGCGCGGGCACGGCGGAGTCGGCCCTGGACAGCGAGGCCCTGGAATCCGGGGAGCTGGCGCCCGCCGGCGGAGCGCCCTCGCTCGAGGACGAGATCGGCGAGTGAGCACGGTGGTCACGCCGGAAGCCATCCTCGACGCCGCGGAGCGGATCCGCGGCGTCGTCGTCCGTACCCCGCTCCTCCCCGCCGACTGGCTCGCGGAGGAGATCGGCGCCGAGGTCCGCCTCAAGTGCGAGAACCTCCAGCGTGGCGGCGCGTTCAAGCTGCGGGGCGCCTACACCATGATCTCGCGGCTGCCCGAGGCGCTCCGCAGGGCAGGCGTCATCACCTACTCGTCCGGCAACCACGCGCAGGCCGTGGCGCTCGCCGCCCGGCGCTTCGGCATCCCCGCCGTCGTCGTGATGCCGGTCACCGCACCGGAGGTCAAGATCGAGGGCGCTCGACGGCTCGGTGCCGAGGTCGTGCTCGAAGGCACCACCTCCGTCGAGCGGAGGGCACGGGCCGAAGCCATCGCCGCGGAGCGCGGCCTCACCATGGTCCCGCCGTTCGACCACCCGGACGTCATCGCGGGCCAGGGCACCGTCGGGCTCGAGATCCTGGAAGACTGGCCCGACGTCCGCGCCGTCCTCGTCCCCGTCGGCGGCGGCGGGCTCCTCGCCGGCATCGCGGCCTGGGTCCGCGCCCGCAGGCCGGACTGCGCGATCATCGGCGTGGAGCCGGAGAACGCCTGCGCCATGCGCCGCTCCCTCAACGCAGGCCAGCCGGTCACCATCGAGCCCAGGCCCACGATCGCGGACGGACTCGCCCCGATCCGTCCCGGCGACCTCACGTTCGCCCACGTCCGAGAGCTCGTGGACGACGTCGTCACGGTGGACGACGACGCCATCGCCACCGCCGCGGACGAACTCCTCGCCCGGAGCAAGCTGCTCGTCGAGTACTCGGGCGCTGCCGCCGTCGCCGCGCTCCGGGCGGGGCGCTACCGGCCGGCGGGCCGGCCCACGGCCATCGTCCTCTCGGGCGGCAACCGGCGTCCCCCGGCGCTGCGGTCCCCCGGACCCGCCGCTGAATCGCCGACCCTGCGGCGCCACGGTCTCGGCCGAGTGGGACAGCGATGCCCCGTTCCCCGGGCGGATGACGGATAATGATGTGTTTCGTCGGCTTTTTATGGGTGATTCGGCTGGTCCCGCACTTGCAGTAAGATCGGGGTCATGGCTGATCACCCAGTGAAGATCTTCATTGCGGACGACGATCCGCTCCTGCTCGAGGGACTGAGCCGCGCCTTGACCGGCCGGGGCTACACGGTCCGGACCGCGGCCGACGGTCCGCAGCTCCTCTCGCTCATGGAGCGGGAGACGCCGGACCTGGTCGTGCTGGACATCATGATGCCCGGGATGAGCGGGCTGGATGTGCTGCGGCGGGTCCGGGCGGATGGCCGGTGGCTCGCCATCCCGGTGGTGATGGTGACGGCGCTGACGGACGCGGAAGTGACCCGGTCGGCGCGGGACAACGGGGCGTCGGACGTGGTGCACAAGCCGTTCCGTCTGAGGGACCTGGTGTCGCGGATCGAGCAGCGTCTGCGTGCGGCGGGCCGCAAGGTGTTGGGCGAGCCGGTGCACACCGAGGACTAGCGCGCGGGTCGGGGCGGTTCGGTGCGGCGGAAGGGTCTGCGGCCGTTCCGGCGCTTGCCGGAACGGCCGTTCAGCGTTCAGGTTCGGCTCTCTCCTCGCAGCAGATCGATCCGGCGCGTGCACTCGCGGAGGACGGGTGTGCGGCGGCGGTGTGTGTTCTCGTAGCGGCGGATGGTCTGCAGGGTCTCGATGTCGGGATCGGCGTCGCGGATCCAGTCGAGAACGCCGTCCACGTCGAGGCTGTCGAAGCCGAGGAACGGTTCCGGGTCGAGGGCGGTGCGTTCGTCGTGCCGGATCTGGTCTTTCGGGCGGCCGGCGCGGCGCCGTGACGCCGCCGGCTCGCCGCCGGTCTCCACCCCGCCGCCGGCGGGGGAGGGGGGCAGGTCGGGCGGTGCCGCGTCGTAGGTCTCGGTCCCGGACTCGAGGTCCTCGGGCGGGCGTGTCGTACGCTCGATCGGCTCGCGGTGCGGCATCGGCTCGGCCTCCGTGCTGTGCCCGGGGTCCGGGGGTGCAAGACGCGAGCCTGGGAGCGCGCTGGCCGGAGCATTGCAAGGAAGCGGGAGCGGGTGTGGGGTGGAGAGGAGCCGAGCCGGGCGCGGCGCGCCGGATGGCGCGGAACGCTGCCGGGAGTGGACTGCGTCATGGTCCCGCTCACCGCGATCACCGCGACCATCGTCCCCGAGGCGGGCGTCTACCGCCGGCCCGAGATCGCGCTGTACGCCGTGTACGTCTCGGTGCTGGAGCGGCAGGGGCTCGCGGCGGTGATGCTGACGCCTGCGCACTCGCGCCGGTCGTGTGAGGAGCTGCTGCGGCGCTGTCACGGGCTGGTGCTCTCCGGGGGCGAGGACCTGGACCCGGCCCGGTACGGCGAGCGGGCGCTGCCGCGGTTGGGGACGGTGAATCCGGCGCGGGACGAGATGGAGTTCGCCGCGCTGGAGATCGCGCTGGAGCGGCGGATCCCGGTTCTCGGGATCTGCCGCGGTCTGCAGTTGCTGAACGTCTTCTTCGGCGGCACGCTGTACCAGGACGTGGGGACGCAGTATCCGGGGGCGTTGCGGCACGTCCAGGAGGAGGCCTGGGGGCTGCATTCGCACGAGGCGCGGATCGTGGAGTCGTCGAGGCTGGCGGCGATCGTGGGCAGCACGCGGATCCGGATCAACTCGTTCCATCATCAGGCGATCAAGGATCTCGCGCCCGGACTCGTGGAAGTGGCGCGGGCGGAGGACGGGCTGATCGAGGCCGTCGAGGCGCGGGACCATCCGTGGGTGCTGGGCGTGCAGTGGCATCCGGAGCGCCATGAAGCGAAGGCGCCGGAGGCGGACCCGGACCGGCGGCTGCTGGCGGCGTTCGCGGACGCCGTGCGGGCGCGGGCGGCGGAGGAGTGATGGCGGGGATCACGGCGGTCCCGGGGATCCGGGTCGGGCACGCGACGGACCGGGAGGCGCGGACGGGCTGCACCGTGGTGTTGGGGCCGTTCCGCGCCGCGTGCGATGTCCGCGGCCTGGCGACCGGGACCCGGGAGATCGAAGCCCTCTCGCCGCTCCACCTGGTTCCGCGCGCGGATGCCATCCTGCTGACTGGCGGCTCGGCTTTCGGGTTGGCCGCGGCGGACGGCGTGATGACGTGGCTGGAGGAGCGGGGCCAGGGGTTCGACACCGGGGCGGCCCGGGTGCCGATCGTGCCGGCGGCGGTGATCTACGACCTGGCCGTGGGGCGCGCGGACCGGCGGCCGGATGCGGCGATGGGGCGCGCGGCGTGCGATGCGGCCGCCTCGGGCGAGGTGGCGGAGGGGCAGGTCGGCGCCGGCACTGGCGCGACGGTGGGGAAGCTGCGGGGGATGGCGCATGCCATGCCGGGCGGCGTCGGCACCTGGGCCCTGACGGGCGAGGGCTACACCGTCGGCGCGCTCGTGGTGGTCAACGCCGCGGGTGATGTGGTGGATGACGAGGGCCGTATCATCGCCGGCGCCCGCGCCGACGACGGCGGCTTCTACGACGCCGCGCGGGCGCTGGCCCGGGGAGGGCTCGACCCCGCGACGCTCGAGCGGCTCGGGGCGAACGGGCCCGGGACGAACACCACCCTGGCCGTGGTCGCCACGGATGCACCCCTCAGCCGGACCGGCCTCGAGACCCTGGCCCGCGCTGCCGCCACGGGCATGGCCCGCCGCATCGTCCCCGTCCACACGCCCTTCGACGGCGACGTCACGTTCGCGGTCTCGACGGCACCGGAAGCCGTGGATCTCCCGTCGTCCGTCCTGCTCGTGCTCGGGATCCTGGGCGCCGAGGCGCTGGCCCGCGCCATCGAGCGCGCGGTCACGGTCGGCCGCTGAAGCCGTCCGGGGGCTCCGGAGGGCTCGTGACCGGCGGCCGCAGCACCGAGTCGGCCGGCCCGTCCGGAGGGGTGGCGTCCGGCGGGGGGAGGCCGTCCGGCACCGGCTCGGGCACGGGGATCGCCGGCCCGGGCTCGACGACCGGCGGCTCGGGCGGGACCGGGAGTGACTCCGGCGCGAGGGGGGCCGGCAGCTCGGGCGCGATGGGCGGCGGCGCCGCCTTCCGGCCGGCCGGGCGCAGCCGGTCGAGAATGAGCCTCTGGCGCCACTGCATGCGGCCGGGGCGGTGCTTCGGGTTGGATGTGAGCGGGTGCGGGAGTGTGGCCGCCAGGGCGGCGGCCTGCTCGAGCGTGAGGTCTGCCGCCGACCGGCCGAAGTAGTGCCGCGCTGCGGCCTCCGCGCCGAAGATGCCGGGGCCCCACTCGGCCACGTTGAGGTAGATCTCGAGGATCCGGTCCTTGCTGAGGAAGCGCTCGAGACGGCGCGCGACGATCAGCTCCTCGGCCTTCCGCAGCAGCGAACGTTCCGGTGTGAAGTACAGGTTCTTGGCGAGCTGCTGCGTGATGGTGCTGCGGCCCCGGACCTCGGCGCGATGCTCGCGGTAGTAACGGATCGCGGCGAACAGCGCGCGCAGGTCGTTCAGGTCGGTCCACGAGAAGTCCGTGTCGCCGCCGTACTCCAGCTCTTCCCGGAGCGCCGCCCAATCGATGCCGCGGTGCTGGTAGAACCGTGCATCCTCGGCAGCGATCACGGCGCGCCGCAGATTGCGGGAGATGCGGTCCAGCGGCACCCATTGGTGCTGGATCACCAGTGTGTCGCCGCGAGCGGCGGCCTCGCGCATGCGGTACTCCATGAGCGCGGTGCGCTGCGGGTCGCGGGTGCGCAGGACCACCGGCCACGGCAAGGCAAGGTATTCGAACCACAGGGCGCCGATGCAGGCGAGGGGCAGGGCGAGGAAGAGACGCTTCACCATGATCGGCCGATCATGTCGAGGCGACGCGGCTCCGTCCCGTTCCGGGGCGAGGAGGCCGCGCGGCCGCCGCACCGCCTGACGGCGCGGAGGCGTCCATGCTGATCCTCTTCGACATCGACGGCACGTTGCTCTCCACCAACGGCGCGGCGCGCCGTGCGTTCCATCGTGCGCTGCTCGAAGTCTACGGCACTGCGGGGCCGATCGCCACGCACCGGTTCGATGGCAAGACCGACCCGCAGATCGCCCGTGAGCTGCTGCGCGCGGCCGGCCTGGCCGACGCGGCCATCGACCGCGGGTTGCCGGCGCTGTGGCAGGCGTACCTGCGCGAGCTGGCGGACGAGCTGGCCCGGCCGGGCCATCGCAACACCGTTTTCCCGGGCGTGGAGCCGCTGTTGGATGCCCTGGAGGAACTGGGCGACCGCGTCATCGTCGGCCTGCTCACGGGCAACATCGAGGCGGGCGCCGAGCTCAAGCTGTCCTCCGCCGGGTTGGCCGGCCGGTTCCGCCTTGGTGCATACGGCTCGGACCACGAGGAGCGCAGCGCGCTGCCCGCCATTGCCTTGGCGCGCGCCCGCGAGTTGACCGGGCGCGACATCGTGGGCCGCGACATCGTGATCATTGGAGACACGCCGCACGACGTCACGTGCGGCCGGGCGCTCGGCGTGCGCGCCCTCGGCGTGGCGACGGGGAGTTTCGATACAGCGGCCCTCGCCGCCGCCGGCGCGGACGCCGTGTTCCCCGACCTCTCCGATACCGCCGCGGCCCTCGCCTGGATCCTGGACCCGGACGCTGGCCGTTGAACCACGCGCAGGAATCGGAGGCGATCCCGCGGCTGCTGGCGGCGCCGCGCTGGTCGGCCGAGGCGCGGGAGGCGCTGGCGGCGGCCGGGATCGCGCAGGCCTGGGCGGACGACCACCTGTGTGAGCTGGCCGTCGTATTCGCGGAGCCGGTGCTCGAGCGGAGGCGCCGCGCCGTGTCACTCGAGTGGCCCACCCTCCGCGAGCTCTACCGCGCACGCCCGCTGGCCGCCGCGGCAACGGCTGCGGCGGACCGGGTCTGGGAGCGGACGCTCGCCGCGTTCCAGGAACTCGCGACGGGATACATCCGGTCCCGCAGACTCGGCCTGCGTGCCCGGCGCCGGGTCCGGTTCGCGCCGCAGGAGCTGGAAGGTCTGCGCCGCCGCATCGTCCGGGCCGCGGAGCCGCTCGCCCACGCCGCAGAGCGCTGCGGCCGTGCGGACGAGCCCACGCAGTGGCTGGAGGAGCGGGCACGCCTCGAGGCGCAGTGGGCCGATGCGTGGCAGGCCGTCACAGCCGCGGTCAGCGACGTGTGGGCCAACGCGTTCGCCCCGCGCCTCGCCGAGCTGCGGGCCATGCGCCCCGGCCCGGCGCCCTGGGCGATCGCCCTCGTGCTGGTGGCCGCGGTGATCCTGGCCCTGCTGCTGATCTCCTGACGGCCGTAGACGCGCGTTTCAGTTCGCGAGAACGACGACGCCGCGCTCCAGCGGCAGGATGCGGATGTCGCGGATCACCACGGCGCTCGCGGGCGCGGCGAGCTCGCTGGTGTCGAGCGACGGCGCCTCCCGGGGCGCAACGAGTCCGATGACGCCGAGCACGCTCACGGCCGCGCCCGGCGCGAGCGTCGCCCCGCCGCGGCGCTTCCATCCGCCGGATGGTAGGGCGACGTACACGATGTTGTCCCGGAGGTCGCGCACCCAGAAGCCGTCGCGCCCCACGGCCGCGACGGTCCCGTCCACCCGGACGAGCGCCCCCAGGTCATCGGTCGCATCCGGCAGGAGCCGGTGCAGCTCGACCGCGTCCAACGGCGAGGGGGGAGGCTGCTCGGCCGCCGTGGATGGGGCCACGCCCCGAGCCGCCTCCTCACGCATCGCGTCCACGAAGTCGAAAACGGCCCAGACCGAGAGGAGGAGGGCGACCCCTCCGATTCCCCACCACGCCCAACCCGCGCCGAAGCTCGCCCTGCTCACGGTCCCTCCCGGTCCTGCCGGCTATCCGGTTTCCAGATGCGTTCGCAGGGCGCGGACAGGGCGATCCGCGCCCCGCCGGGCTCCGTCGTGATCTTCCGGCCTCCTCACCGGTTGCGCTGGCCTTCGCCGCCCCGGCGGCGACGCTGCTCCTCGCTCTCCCCCTCGAGCCCTTGCTCACCCTCACCGCCGCGCATCTCCCTCACCCGGCCCCGCGTCTCGATGTCGATCTCCTCGCGCCGCAGATCCGCCTCGATCTCTTGCGTCTCCTCGACCGGGCGCTTGCGCACCACCAGCTCTTCCTTCACCCGCGGACGCTTCTCGACGACCAACTCCTCCTCGGACACCGGGATGCGGACCTCCTCCTCGCCGATCTCGCCGCGACCGTCCCGCACCGTCCGCCGCTCGACCTCGACTTCCTCGACGTGCCGCGTCACCGGGCGACGCACGTGCTCCGTCCGCACATGCTTCGTGATGTCCACCTCGCCCGCTTCCACTTCACGCCTGCCGATCGCGAGCTCCTCCTCGGACCGGGTCAGGTGCGTCTCTCCTTCTTCCGTCCGACCACGATGTCGGCCCGCGTAACCCTCCGAGGTCGCGCCCGGCTGCCGGGGCCGCTCTTCCCCCGTCATCCGGCCGGAGAAGAAGCCGAAGATCCGGTCCTCCGTGTCGCGCCGCAGCGGCAGCCCCTCGAACGCCGGCAGCCGTGAGACGTCCGCCGACGAGATCGCGTCCACGAACACCTGGTCCTCGTCCTCGTCCAGCCGCGCGTAGCCGATCGGGATCAGGACGTGGCGATCCCGCAGCTCCGTCGCGCCCAGCGCTTCTTCATCCACGTCCACGTCCAGGTATCGCACCTTCATCGCGGACGTATCCACCACGAGGTCCTTGACCTGCCCGATGGTCCGGCCGTCGGACGCGGTCACCTCCCAGTCCCGCGGATCGGGGTCGCCCTCCGCCACCGTGAAGTCGTCCAGGTCCGAGAGCATCGCCAGCCGGCCTTCGCCGCCGGACCTCAACTCCGGCCGGTCGCCCGTGAACCCGGACCGCGAGCCGGAGCGCGCGCCTGCAGCCGCGCCCGTGTATGCCGTCGCGAGCTGCCGCTCGTACTCGCCCGTGATCCGATTCGGGTCGTGGTCGTAGGCCGGCACGTCCTTGAACTGGTCCTTCGTCATGCCGGGGACCAGGACCAGGTCCTGGGTCTCGTCCATCCTGGCCTGGTCGATGGGCAGGAGTACGTGCTTCTGGAAGAGACCCAGATCCACATCCAGGTACCGAGGGTTTCCGCTGTCGTCGAGGATGATGTCGTCGATCTTCCCGACCTTCTCGTCGTCCGCCATGGTCCGCACGTCCCAGCCGCGGACGTCGAAGGTGCCGGGAGGGAAGGTGTAGTCCGGTTGATCCGAGAGAGCGATGAACGCCATGGTCTGCCTCCGCTCAGGTGTCGCCCGACCGACTGAAGCGTGGTGGTGGCGCCCGCGCCTGCCGGTCCGGGCGCTGCGGCGCGCCGAGGAAGGGAGGCGGTGCGCGGGTGAAACCGTTCGACGCAATCCCCATTCCAGGCAGGGCTTGCCTGGCCCCTCCGCCTCACCCATCTTAGATTCCGCGGCTCGACTGTTTCGAAAGCTGTAAGTGACGGTACAACAAGGAGATGTACTGTGGGGCGCCGGAACAAACCCGGGGCATCCGAGCGAGGTGGCCTGCGGTCGTTCTACCTGGTCCTCGCGCTGGTCGCCGTGGTGGGGATCGCGGCGCTGGGCTATGCGGTGGCGGGGCGTGGGGGCGGTGCGGTCCTGGAGCCGGTCCCGGTCGAGGGGCTGAATGACCCGCGCACGCTGGTGGCGAAGGCGGAGGGGATCGCGATGGGTGACCCGTCGGCGCCGGCGAAGCTGCTGATCTTCAACGACTTCCAGTGCCCGGCGTGCGCGAACTTCGCGGCTCAGATCACGCCGTTCCTGAAGGCCGAGCTGGTGGATGCGGGGAAGCTCCAGATCGTGTACCACGACTTCCCCCTGGCACAGCACCGGCACGCGTTCATTGCGGCGCGGGCGGCGCGGTGCGCGGGTGAGCAGGGCAAGTACTGGGAGTACTACAGCGTGCTCTTCGGGCAGCAGGGGCGTTGGTCGGCGCGGCCCCGTGCTCCGCTGAGCGACTTCGAGGATTACGCTGCCCAGGTGGGCGTGGACCGTGACGCGTTCGGCGCGTGTCTGCGGAGCGAACGGTACGCGGACGTGGTCACGGCGAACATGCAGTTGGGTCAGCAGCTCGGGGTCGACGGCACCCCGGCGCTGATCCTGAACGGCCGCCGGATCAGGGAGTGGCGCGGCTACTCCGACCTGAAGCGGCTGATCGAGGCGGAGGCGGGGAATTGAGTTCTGTCGCCGCGGACGCCGGAGCCGGGCGGGTCGAGACCCGAGGCGGAGCCGCGCCCCTGACGCGGATGGGGATCGCGGTGCTCTCGCTGGTCGGGCTGTTCATCGCGGCGTATCTGCTGCTGCACCGCCTGGGCATCGTGGGCGCTCTGGCGTGTGGCGCGGACGGCGGCTGTGCCGTGGTCCAGAGTTCGCGCTGGGCGGTGTTCCTGGGGATCCCGGTGCCGGCGTGGGGCGTGGTGGGGTACGGGCTCTTGTTCGGGGCGTCGCTGGCCGCGGTGCAGCCGGGGCTGGTGGGGGATCGGCGGATCGCGGCCGTGCTGTTCGGACTGAGCGCGTTTGCGTTCGGGTTCTCGCTCTACCTCACGGCCCTGGAGGCGTTCGTCATCCACGCCTGGTGCCGCTGGTGCCTGGCGTCGGCGGGCATCGCCACCGCGATCTTCGTGCTGTCCCTACCTGAGATCCGCCGGCTGCGGCGCGGCTGAGCGGTCGTCATCACCATGAGCGACGAACGGATACCGGTGCGCCTCGTCTTCGCCGACCGCGGCTCGTTCCACGAGCTCGTGGTCCGGCTCCCGGCCGAGGTGCTGAACCAGTACGAGCGGATCATCGACGCGATCCGGGAGGATCCCGCGATCACGGCGGAGATGTTCGTGGACCGACGGCGTCTCGTCGCCGCCTTCGTGGACGTGGGGGCGGAAGGGGGGTGATCCCCCGTCGCGGCGTCGCTCCTCCGCGCCCCCCGCGATCCCCGTGTGGTCGCCCGGGTTCTCGTCGCCGTTCGGGGACCGAGGACGACCGAGGACGGTGGGGACGACCGCGGGATCACCGCCGTCCCGCCGCGGCCGCCCGCCGCAGCGCTTCCTCGAGCACCTGCTCCCACTCTTCGAAGCTCTTGAGCCCGACGACGGTCTGGTCCTCGCTGGTGAGGAACGCGGGCGTGCCACGCACGCCGGCGCGTGCTGCGAAGATCACGTCTTCGAGGATGAGGGGAGCGACCAGGTCGGCCTCGATGCACGCGCGGAACTCGGGCTCGGACACACCGCCTTCACGCGCGTATCGGATGAACACGGGCAGCGGATCCGCCAGTGCGGACCACTCTCGCTGGTTCGCGAACAGGCGGTCGTGCAGGAACCAGAAGTCTCCGCCAGTGGCGCCGGCGCAGAGGGCGGCCTCCGCGGCGGCCCAGGCGTGCGGGTGCGAGGGCAGCGGCAGGTTGACGAAGACCCACCGGACCTTGCCTGTGCGGATGTAGGCGCTGTCGAGGCGCGGGAACGTCTCCTTCCAGAACCGCGCGCAGTACGGGCACTGGAAATCGGCGACCTCGAAGACGAGCACGGGCGCGGATTCCGCGCCCTTTGCGCGGCTGGCCGCCGCCCGCTTCTGGAGTGACCGCTCCGGGGCCTGCGCGGCGAGCGTCGCCGCAGTGCCGGGGGGCGCAGGCAGGGCAGGCAGGGCGAGCGCCGTGACCAACGTCGCGCCTGCGAGGAGCGCCGCCCGGCGGGCGCCGCGCGCGGGGCCCGTCCGGCGCGTGCGTACGGCGTGCGGCGCAGTCAGCGCCCCCGGCCGTTGCATCGGAGTCCGGAATCTCACCATACCCTCGCCGCCTCGGATCTCGGGTGCCTCGGGTCCGGTCGGCGGTTCCTACAGCCCGGGCCGCCGGTATGTTTCCCCGCAGAGCCGCGGCGGTCACCTCCACTGGCGGCCCCCTCTCAGCCATCGCGTCCCGCGCGCAGCACGCGGCGGCAGCGCTCGAGCGTCCACTCGAGCACGGACGGCGGCGGCCAGGTTGGGCGGGCAGCTGCTTCCAGCAGCCGCGCCGCTTCGGCCCGGGCCCGCTCTTCCAGCTCCCCGCCGATCCAGCCGTTCCGGATCGCTTCCTCCAGCTCGTCCTCGTCCAGGAGCCGCGGCTCGCCGCGCACGCCCTTCCACACATCGAGGAAGAGGTCCGTGGTCCGCCAGGCGTCGTCGGCAATGAACTCGACGGGCGTGATGACGTTGGCGTAGAAGCCGGTGAACGAGCCGTCCCGACGGTGGAAGCGGCCGAGGTCGAACCACGCGCCGGGAAACGTGAACCACACCGCCGGCGCGTCCGGCTCGAGGGCGACCTCGCCGTCCACGACCAGCGGCCGCGCCAGCGGCGTGCGCTCCACGTACGTCACCACCACGTCTGGCGCACGGTGGACGAGGTGCTGGACGTACACCGTTTCCCGGTCCGGTGGGCGCAGATAGTGAATGCGAACGGAAGCCAAGGCGCGGGCGCGTGGTGAGCCGCGTCGGGCTCAGTCGTAGAACCCCTTGCCGGCGGCCGCCCGCTCGCGCAGCCACGGCGCCGGATGGAAGCGCAGCCCGAGCTCGCGCTCGTGGTGCTCGAGTCGCTCCAGGATCCTCGGCAGGCCGAGGGTGTCCGCGTAGCGGAGCAGGCCGCCGCGGAACGGCGGGAAGCCGATCCCCATGACGAGGCCGAGGTCCACCTCCCACGCGTGCCGGACAATGCCATCCTCCAACGCGCGGGCGGCCTCGTTGATCATGACGAGGATGGCGCGCTCCTGGATGACGGCGGCGGGGATGTCGCGTCGCTGGGCGGGGACCGCGTCGCCTAGCAGCGCATAGACGCCGGGGTCCGGCCCCTTCTCGCGGTCGTTCTCGTAGCGGTAGTACCCGAGCCCCCCTTTCCGGCCCAACCGATCCGTCTGAGCCATTGCGGCCAGCGGCGGCGCGGGGCGCATCCGGTCGCCGAAGGCCTCGTACATCACGTTCGCCGCGTGGCGGGCCACATCGAGTCCGACTTCATCCAGCAGACGGAACGGCCCCATGGGCATGCCGAAGTCGAGCAGCGCGCGGTCCACGTCCTCGATGCGTGCGCCCTCGGCCAGCAGCCAGCCGGCCTCGTTGAGGTACGGCGCGAGGATGCGGTTGACGAGGAAGCCCGGGCCGTCGTTGACGACGAGCGGCGTCTTGTCCAAGCGTCGCGCGAGCGCGACGACGGTGGCGATCGTCTCGTCCGAAGTCGCGGCGCCGCGCACGACCTCGACGAGCGGCATCCGATGGACGGGGTTGAAGAAGTGCATGCCGCAGAAGTTCTCGGGCCGCGCGAGGGCGTGCTGCATCTCGGTGATCGAGAGGGACGACGTGTTGGAGGCGAGGACTGCGCGCTCCGGGGCGCGCTCTTCGGCCTCGCGGAGCACTTGCTTCTTCACGTCCATGCGCTCGACCACCGCCTCGATCACTACGTCGACGGTGCCGAAGCCGGCGTAGTCGAGGGTGGGCGCGATGCGACCCATGGCCTGCTCCGCCTCGCGCCGCTCCTTGCGTCCGCGGCGCACCGCCTTGTCGAACAGCTCGCGGGCGTGGCGCATTCCGAGCGAGAGCGCCTCCGCACGGATGTCCTTGAGCCGGACGGGGATGCCGCGGTCGGCGAGGAGCTGGGCGATGCCGCCGCCCATGGTGCCGGCGCCGAGCACGGCGGCCCGGTCCACGGGCCGCGGCTCCACCTGCGGCCCGGCCTTCTTCGCCGCCTCGGTGAGCCGGAAGACGTGGACCAGGTTCTTGCTGACGGGGCCGACCAGGAGGGCGCCGAGCGCGCGCGCCTCGCGGGCGAGCGCTTCGTCGAGCGGCGCGGTGGGCGGCGTCTCCGCGAGCACGTCCAGCGCCGCCAGCGGGGCAGGGTAGTGGCCGCGGGTCTCACGCAGGACCCGCTTGCGCGCCTGGGACAGGACGAGCCGCCGGCCGAGGGGCGTCCGGTCCAGGAGGAGTGCCACGACGCCGCCGCGCCGGCGGCGTTCGCGCTTCCTCCGTCCCTGGCCCGCGAGTTCGAGGGCAACGCGGCGAGCCCGGTCGTACAGCACGGGCTGCGGGACGCACTCGTCCACGAGCCCGATCCTGGCGGCGCGCCGCGCGTCCAGCGTGCGTCCGGTGAGGATCAGGTCGAGGGCGGCGCGGAGGCCGATGAGTCTGGGCAGCCGCACCGTGCCGCCGAACCCGGGGATGATGCCGAGCCGTACCTCGGGGAGCCCGATGCGGGTTGTGGGCGAATCGCTGGCGAGGCGTGCGTCGCAGGCGAGGGTGAGCTCGGTCCCGCCGCCGAGGCAGGTGCCGTCAATGGCGGCGACGCTCGGGACGGGGAGCTGCTCGAGCCGCCGGAAGATGCGCTGACCCTCCCGCGACTTCGCCTCGGCTTCCCGAGCGTCCGTGATCTCGGCGATCTCGTCGATGTTCGCTCCGGCGATGAACGTGCCGGACTTGCCGCTCCGCACGACGACGGCGCGGACCCGGCCCGTGCGCGCGGCCTCCTCGACGTCCGCCAGCAACAGATCGAGCCGGGCCATCACCCCGGAGGTCAGGATGTTGACCCGGCTCTCCGGCCGATCGAAGACGAACCAGGCGACGCCGTCGCCGTCGATCTCCAGCGTCAGCGCCGCCTCGTCCACCGGAACCGTTCGCGTGATCGTCATGCGTCCCGGCCACGCACGCCCTGTACCAGGCGCGGGTCAGATCCTGGGCCGGACCTGCGCGTTCTGGCGCGTCAACTGCACGACCAGCGGATCACCCCCCGTGACCTCGACCGGCACGTTCCAGTACAGCTCCTCGTTGGGCAGCATGTAGCGTGCGTGTACCCACCACCGGCCCTTGGGCACCTTGACGCGGACCGTGCCGGTCGCGTCCGTGGTGTCCGCCACCTCCTCACGGCCCAGCGACTTGATCAGCGCAGGGATGATCGAGTCGAGCGGCGCGAACGCCTCGTCCTCCCAGGCCTCCTTCTTCAGCCGGAACTCCTCGAGCTGTGCGGCCAGCTGGCTCTGGAGGGAGGACATGCGCTGGAACGCAGCCTCACGTGCGCGGTTCGTGGCCCGCTCCTCGTCCTCGAGCCGCTCGAACTCCCGGTAGAGCACCCGGTACTGGCCGGACGTACGGCTGAGCTTGTTCATCTCGTCGAGGAGCTGCCGCATGCTGTCCCGGACCTCGTTCCAACGGGCCTCGTTGCGCTGCCACTCCGCCTGCGCGGCCAGCATCTGCTCGCGCAGTTGCATCACCGAGTCGGGGATCGTGGGCTCCGGCACGGGATACGCGGCCGCGAGGGAGTCGAACAGCGCGTCCCGGTCGTACGGAAGCACGCGTACGGGCAGGGACGCGAGGGTCAGCGGCTCCGCGCCGTCCTCCCCCTCGAGCTGCGCCTGCACCACGATCTCGCCTCCGCATCCTGCGGACACAACGAAGCCGGCGGCCAGCAGCAACACCAGTCGTCTCATTGGAAGCATCTCCGGGTGGGTTCGGGAATGGAAGGAAAAGTACGGCGCAGGGGCGCGACGATCAAGCGGGGCCGACGTTTCGGCGTGGTCGATGTCGGCTCCGGCGGGGGCGGATCACGCTCTCCTCCCCGGCGTCGGTCCTCCGCCCCGGGGGGGCGGCCCGTCACCCCGGGGCGAGGATGGCGCGGGCCGGGGGGCCGAGGGATGCGGCGGCACGGCGCAGCCGGTCGGGCGTGAGGCTGCGGACCGCCTCGTCCGGCGGCAGGTGGCCGTGATCGAAGAAGAGCTGGCGTGCGGCGTCCAGTGCCCGGGCCTCGGGCGTGGCGAGGTCGAGGAGCCGGTGGCCGAGGTAGCGGCGGGTCGTCTCGTGGAACCGGTCCTCGGACAGCGGGTCGGATGCCGCCCGGCGGATGAGGTCTTCGACCCGCTCGGCCCACACGTCGGCGCGGTCGGGGTCGATCACGAGGGTGATCAGCAGGGCGCCGCCGGCGCCGTGGCGCTCGATCTCGACGCCGAGGTCGTAGACCTCGGGCCGGGCCGGCGCAGGGCCGACCGCTTCGCGGATGCGGAAGGCGAGCAGTTCCAGAGCGGGCATGTCCGGCTCAGCGGGGAGGGGGAACGCCCAGCCGAGCCACGTGGTCACGGTCGCCTGGGTCAGCGCCCGGAGCCCATCGCGGGGCGGGGGCTGGGGGCGTGGGAGCAGCACGGGGAGCGAGGCGTCGCCGAACGTGGCGCTGAGCACCTCCAAGCCCTCCCGGGCGGTGACGGGGCCGACCAGCGCCGCCGCGGCGCGGGCGGGGATGAAGCGGGTCCGGAGCATCCGGCGGACCTCCGCCGCGTCCAGGGCGGCCACCTCCGCGGCGCGGCCGCAGGGCGGCCGCGCCCACCGGCTGTAGCGGCCGAAATGGGCCTCGCGGAGCGCCAGCCGTGCATCGGCGGCAGGGCTGCCCTCTGCCCGGGAAAGGGTCTGAACCAGCGCGGCGCGGGCGCGGGCGACGGCGTCGTCGGCCGGACTGGATCGGAACAGCGCATCCAGGAAGACAACCGCTGCGGCGCGCCAGGTGGCGGGCGGCGCCAGGAGGGTGAAGCCCATGGCGGCGGCGTCGCAGTGGACCGAGGCCACGGCGCCGAGGGCGTCGAGGCGCGCCGCGACCTCCTCCACCACGGACCTGGCGGCCAGGTGGCTGAGCCCGGCCTCCCGTTCCATCTCCCATGCGGTCCCGGCGTTCACCAGGACCGCCAGCGCCACGGCGGTGCCCGTGGGCTCCGGGAGGACGGCGATCCGCCGGTCCGCGACCTGCGCGGCGAAGAGACCGACGGGCCAGAGCGCCAGCGCCAGCACCGCGGCGGCGCGGGGCAGCGCGGCGCGGACGGCGCCGCGCCTCATGGCGCCACCTCGGCGACCTCTGGCCGGGTCTCGCGGAGCGCCTGCAGGGCGTGGGCGACGTCGTGCGCGCCCACCCGCTCCAGCGCCGCGACGAACTCCAGCGCCGCGTTCGGCTCACCGGTTCGGTCGAGCATGGTGCCGAGCACTTCGGCCAGCCCTTCGGCCGACCGCGCGGCGAACAGCACGTCGCGGACGGCGCGCCGGCGCGCCCGCGCGACAGCGGCCGCGTCCACCCCCTCCGCCACCGCCGCCACGGCGCGCTCCAGGCGTTGGCGCACGGAGCCGTCCCCGTCACCGTTCCGGCCCGGCGGCTCCGGCGCCAACAACACCAGCGCGCGACGCCCTGCGTTCCACCACAGCTCCGCCGATGCGCCGCCCAGCCCGCTCTGGCCCAGCTCCTCAGCCAGCAGCGCCGCCGCGACGGCGAGCACCGCCGGGTCCTCGCCGGTGGCGGGGTAGCCCAGCGCGACCCACCGGGTGACCACCTGCGGCGCCGGAGGCCGGGGCGTGGCGGCCTGTGCAGGCGGCCCCTCGCCACGAGCCGCCGCCGCCCCGGCCCGCCCCCCGCGGCCGGCGCGGACCGGCCAGCCCTCGAACGCCGCCACGGCGCGACCCGCCTCCACCCCGCCCGCCACCACGACGGCGGAGCGGCTCGCCGTCGCCGTTGCGCTCCACCAGCGCGCCAGCCGCTCCGCGGTCAGCCCCGCGAGGTCCACCCCCCTCCCGGACACCGAACCCAGCTCCGGGAACAGCGCCTCCCGCAGCTTCGCACGCACCAGCGGCTCCGGGGTGTCCAGCTCCGCCGCGGCCTGCGCCTCCGCGACGACCCGGGCCGCCGCCAGCGCACTCTGCCCGACGTCCGCACCCGCGGGTCCGGCCGCCGCGAGCCGGAGCGCCGCCGCCAACCGCTCGAACGCGTCCGCCGGACCCACCACCCGGAAGACCGCGTGCGTCGTCGTCCGCTCCACCGATGCACGGCCACCGACCGCCGCGGCCGCCGCCTCGAGCTGCGCCCGAGCCAGCTCCACCACCACCCGCGCCGCCCCTTCCAGACCCTGCGGCTCCTCCACACGCACGGCCAGCCGCAGCGCCACCAGCCGCGACTCCGGCTGTTCACGCACCACCACCAGCGGACCGAGCGCCGGCCGCGCCACGTGCACCGGCCCCAGGACCGCATCGGGGCCGGCCGCCGCCCGGGGCTGCGCCGCGACCCCGGACCCCGGCACCGCCCACCACGCCGCCAGCGGCAACCACCACAGCCGGCTTCCGTTCCACCGCATCGCAACCAAACAAAAAAGCGCCTTTCCAGGCGCTCCCTCGCCAACGTCGCCCCCGGGCAGGGTCGCACCCCGGGCGCACCCGCCCACCCCACCGGCCGACCGACACCCGCCTCAGTCCGGGATCACCTCCGTGTTCAGGATGTAATCCCGCGGATTCACCGGCCGGCCGTTCAACAGCACCTCGTAATGGACGTGCGGCGCCACCGCCAGACCCGTGGCACCGACCTCCGCGATCGGCTGACCCCGCTCCACCACCTGCCCCACCTTCACCAGCGTCCGCGACGCGTGAGCGTACCGCGTCACGTAGCCACGGCCGTGGTCCAGCTCGACCATCAACCCGTAGTCGCCGTTGCGCCCCGCGAACGTGACCCGGCCCCGGGCCGTCGCGTGGATCGGCGTGCCCTTCGGCGCCACGATGTCGATCCCTTGGTGCGGCCGCGGACGGTCCAGGATCGGGTGCCACCGCTGCCGGGAGAAGGCGCTCGAGATGTAGCCCACCACGGGCGCGATCGAGGGCGTCGAGACCAGCTCCTCGTAACGTTCCTCGAGAGAATTCAGCGCCGCGTCCCAGCTCATGGACAGCACCTGGGCGCGACGCAGCATGGCGTTCAAATCGTATGCCGTCGAGAAGGCCCGCTCACCCTGCCGGGCGTCGAGCCTCCACAGCTCACTGCTCTGGAGCGTCTCCGTGCCCGGACCGCCGATGCCGGCCTGCAGCACCTCCTCGTCCAGCGGCTCCAGTCCCGCGACCAGCCGGAAATGGGCGTCCTTCTTCGACAGCACATCGAGCGCCTTCCGGAGCTCGGCCACCGTCTCCTGGATCCGGTCCAGCTCGGCCTCCAGGAGCGCGTTCTGGCGGGAGAGCCGCTTCACGGTCACCCGCTCGCTCTCCCTCACGAAGAACCCGACCGCCAGCGACCCCAGGACCGAAAACACCAGGAGCACCGCTGCCACGGCCAGGCGCACGACGTCCCGGGATAGCCGGACCTGACGGACCCGTGCCGGGTTATCCGACACGATCACCAGCGTCACGCGCCCTCGAGCCATCGTCGCCCATCCGGTGGTTGGGTACGCAGTCGTCGCGCCGCAGCGTGGGGCCGACAGCGGCACCCACTGGAGGCCAACCTCGGGGTTCGGGTTCTCCGGGGAACAACGAGACGGGGCCTCAGCATATTGCCAAGACGGCCCGACTGTCAACCCCGGGCCGGCCCCGCGGGCCGGGGGCTGCCCGGGATCCTGCGCGCAAAACGAGACGAGGGCGGCGACGTCGCGTCGCGCGCCCTCGTCGCGGGGCCTCCGCTGCGGTCCGTTCATCCGCTCATCGCTCCTCTTTGGGGAAGAGCACCTCGCCCCGCGTCACGGTCCTGCCGGCGAGATCGAGGCCGGGCAATTCGTCGAGCATCGGCACGCGCTCGAGTCCGAGCCGCCCAGCGAGAGACGCCATGGTGAAGGGCAGGAACGGTTCGAGCAGCGTCGAGAGCGTGGCCAGGACGCGGCAGAGCGAAGCCAGCGTGGCGTCCAGCTCGGCGTCGCGCCCCTCCCGGGCCTGCTGCCACGGGGCGCGCTCGACCACGAAGGCGTTGGCGCGGGCCGCCAGCTCGAGGGCGGTGGCGGCGCCGACGTGGAGCAGGGAGGCGTCCATGGCCTCGCGGTAGCGCGCGACGATGGCCGCCGTCTGGTCGTCCAGCGAAGTGCGCGCGCCGCGCGGCACCGTACCGCCGCGGTAGCGCTCGACCATGGACAGCGTCCGATTGACCAGGTTGCCCAGGTCGTTGGCCAGGTCCGCCGTGTAGCGCTCGTCGAAGCGGGCCAGGGAGAAGTCGCCATCCCCGTTCCACGGCACCTCGCGCAGCAGGTAGTAGCGCAGCGCATCGGGGCCGTGGCGGTCGATGGCGTCGCTCAGCTCGACCCACACGCCGGCGGACTTCGAGAACCGCCGGCCCTCGAAGGTGAGGAAGCCGTGCGCCCACACCCGCCGCGGCAGCTCGAGCCCCGCACTCATCAGCATCGCGGGCCAGTAGATGCAGTGGAACCGCGTGATGTCCTTGCCGATGACGTGCACGTCGGCCGGCCAGTAGCGCTCGTAGCCCGGCTCCGGGAACCCGGCCGCAGTCAGGTAGTTCGTCAGCGCGTCGATCCACACGTAGACCGTCTGGTCCGGGTCACCGGGCCAGCGGATCCCCCACGGCAGCCGGGCGCGGGAGACGGAGAGGTCCTCGAGCCCGCCTTCGATGACGCGCAACAGCTCGTTGCGCCGGGGCTCCGGCTGCACGAAGTCCGTCTCCGCGATCAGCTTCCGCAGCGGCTCCTGGAAGCGGGAGAGCCGGAAGAACCAGTTCTCCTCCTCCACCCAGAGCAGCGTCCGCGTCGGGTGGAGCGGACAGACCAGGTGCTCGACCGTACGCCCGCCGGCCGGCGCGCCGCCCCGGGCCGCTGCCGCCCCGCCCGCCGCCCCTCCCGCGGAGCCCTCGCCCCCGCCCGGGCGGGAGGACTCGGCGGACGGCCCGCCCTCACCCCCGCCGGCGGTTCCAGCGGTCTGGGCGGAGGCCGGGACCAGCTCGTCCGCGCCCTTGTACGACTCGCACCCGACGCAGTAGTAGCCCGCGTACACGCCTCGGTAGAGGTCGCCGGCGGCGTTCATACGCTCGATGATCGCCTGGACCGCGCGCGCATGGCGTGGCTCGGTCGTGCGGATGAAATCGTCGTTGCTCAACCCCAGCCGCCGCCACGTGGCCCTGAACTGCTCGGCGATCGAGTCCACCCACTCCTGCGGCTCCACACCGTGGGTCCGCGCGTACTGGAGCACGTTGAGCCCGTGCTCGTCCATGCCGATGACGAAGTGGACGGACCGCCCCGCCAGCCGATGGTAGCGCGCCATGGCGTCCGCGCCCAGCTTCTCGAGCGCGTGCCCCAGGTGCGGCGGGCCGTTGGCGTAGTCGATGGCACTCGTGATGTAGAACTTGCTCCCCCCGTTCACGTCCGCCGTCCCTTCCCGTTGGATCCGTTCCTCTCCTGTTCGCGCGCGCGGCCCCCGCGCCGCTCGATCGCCGACCCTCCCTCCGCCGCCCGCGCGACCTCCGCCTTCAATTGGGCGAGCGGCACGGTGCGGCGCTCGCCGTCCTCGTCCTTGAGGACGACCAGCTCACGCCAGATGTCTACGCTGATCACCTTCTCCTTGCCGCGCAGGGTCATGAGGGTCTTGCCCTCGCGCGGGAACTTCTTGCGCGCTTCCACGTACGCGTCGTGCTCGTAGATCAGGCACGACATCAGCCGGCCACACACCCCCGAGATCTGCGAAGGATTGAGCGACAGCCTCTGGTCCTTCGCGAGCTGGAGACTGACCGGCTTCATCTCCCGCAGCCACGTCGCGCAGCACAACTCACGGCCGCAGCGCCCGATCCCGCCGAGCAACGCCGCCTCGTCCCGCACGCCGATCTGCTTCAGCTCGATGCGCGTCCGGAACGTGCGCGCCAGGTCCCGGACCAGCTCGCGGAAGTCCACTCGCCGCTCGGCCGTGAAGTAGATGAGCAGCTTGTTGCGGTCGAACTGCCACTCCGCATCGCTCACCTTCATCTTCAGGCCGTGCTGCTCCACCTTCTCGCGCGTGACGCGGCGCACGCGAGCCTCATCGGCCCGGAGCGCCCACGCACGCTCGAGGTCCTCTTGCGTCGCGCGCCGCAGCACGCGCCGCTCCGGCAGCGGCAGCGCGCACCTGGACGCGCAACCCGTGCACTTGCGCTCGGCGAGCGCGCCCGTCGCCGTGACGCGGCCCAGGTCCTCGCCCCGGTCCGCCTCCACGATGACGTACCAGTCCGGCCGGACCTCGAAGTCCGCGACGTAGTACCCCTTGCGGCGGCCCTTGAAACTGACTTCAACGATCTGGCCCATGACGGGCTCCTCTTCCTGCATCGAGGCCGGCGCGGTGACGTGCACGCGGGCTCAGCCCGCGCTCCGGACCTCCCGCCACTGCCCGATGGCCTCGAACTTGGCCCAGCGCCGCGCACGCAGCTCGTCCGGCGGCAGGGCGCGGAGCTCGTCCAGATGCCGGACGACAGCGGCGCGCAACCGGCGCGCGGCTTCGTCCCAATCGGTGTGCGCGCCGCCAGGCGGCTCGGCGATGACCTCGTCGATGACGCCGAGCGATGCGAGGTCCGCGGCGGTCAGCTTGAGCGCTTCCGCCGCCTTGTCGCGCGCCTCGGCGGTCTTCCACAGGATCGCCGCGCAGCCCTCGGGCGAGATCACGCTGTAGATCGAATTCTCGAACATGAGGACGCGATCGGCCACGCCCAGCGCCAGCGCGCCGCCGCTCCCGCCCTCGCCGATGACCACGCTGACCACCGGCACGGACAGCCGCGCCATCTCCCTCAGGTTGCGCGCGATCGCCTCCGCCTGACCCCGTTCCTCCGCGCCGATGCCCGGGTAGGCGCCCGGCGTGTCGATCAGGGTGATGATCGGCCGGCGGAACTTGTCCGCCATCTGCATCAGGCGCAGCGCCTTGCGGTACCCCTCCGGGTGCGGCATCCCGAAGTTGCGGCGGAGGTTCTCCTTCATGTCCCGCCCCTTCTGCTGCCCGATGACCATGACGGACTCGCCCTCCAGCCGCGCCCAGCCCCCCACGATCGCCTGGTCATCCCGGAAGCCGCGGTCGCCGTGGAGCTCAATGAAGTCCGTGAACGCGCGCTCGATGTAATCCAGGGTGTATGGCCGCTGGGGATGGCGCGCGAGCTGAACGCGCTCGATGGCGCTCAGCCGGCTCATGCGCTGCGCCTTGAGCCGCTCCAGCTTGCGCTCCAGCACGCCGATCTCTTCCGTGACGTCCAGGCCCCTGGCCCGCGCCATCTCCTGGAGCCGCGCGATCTGCTGCTCCAGCTCCGCGATGTCTCTCTCGAAATCCAATGGAGAGGCAATGCTCATGCGTGCCTCACGCTCTCACCAGTCGCACGCGGTCCTCGCCGAACAGCGCGCGTAGCTCGGACAGCAACGCCGGCGTCGGCGTCACGGTCAGGGTACGGGACCGGAGGACGATCTCCTCGTCTCCGCCGTTCCGATCCGTCTTCGTCCGCCGCCAGCGCACCAGCAGGGGCGCCGCGCCGCGGTTCGCCCGCAGCAGCCCGGATGCCGCTGTGATCGCTTCCTCCGCGTTCGGCTCGGGCGCCAGTGAGACCTCCAGCGCGAGCAGCCCGCCCGCACTCACCTCGGCCAGCGGCAGCGCATCCTCGAGGAAGATCGGCGGTGATTCCTCGTCCCGCTCCGAGACCGTGCCGCGGATCAGCACCGCCGCATCCGGCACGAGCACGCTGGCCGCGGCCTCCCACGCCTTCGCCGAGGCGATGACCGTGGCCGTCCCGGCCAGGTCCTCCACGGTGATGCGCCAGAACTCGCTGCCCCGCCGCGACACCTGCCGGGTGACCGCGGTCACCACGCACGCCAGCTCGATGCGCCGGTCGCGGTGGGCCCGCAGCGTGGAGGTGTTCACCGCCTCGAAGACGCGGATCACGTCCCGGTACTTCTCCAGCGGGTGGCCGCTGATGAAGAAGCCGAGCACCTCCTTCTCGCGGGCCAGCCGCTCGCTCTCCGGCCACGGCTCCGTGTCGGGCAGCGGCGGGACGGGCCGCGGCGCCGCCTCGCTCGCCGAAGGCGCATCGAACAGCGAGACCTGACCCGACTCCTTCTCCGCCTGCCGGAGCTGCGCTTCACGGAGCAGCAGGTCGAGCGCTGCGATGAGCTGCGCGCGGTGCGCCACGCCCGACGGCAGCCGCGTGGCCAGCGAGTCGCACGCGCCCGCCTGGATCAACGCCTCCAGCGCGCGCCGGCCCACGACCCGGGGATCGGTGCGCTCGATCAGGTCGTACAGCGAACGGAACGGGCCGCCCTTCCGGCGCGCCTCCAGGATCGCTCGCACCGCCGCTTCGCCCAGCCCGCGCACCCCGCCGAGCCCGAAACGGATCCTGCGCTCGGAGACCGGCGTGAACTTCCACTCGGACTCGTTGACGTCCGGCGGCAGGACCTCGATGCCGGCGGCGTGCTCCGGGATGTACCGGCCCAGCTCGCGGCACTCCCCGATATACTTCACCACCTCCTCGGTTTTGTCCACCACCGAGGAGAGCAGCGCGGCCATGAACTCCGCCGGGTAATAGCGCTTGAGCCACGCGGTCTGGTAGCTCACCAGCGCGTAGGCGACGCTGTGGGACCGGTTGAACCCGTAGCGGCCGAACGTGATCACCTGCTCGGCGATCTGCCGCGCCGTGTCCTCTTCGACACCGTTCGCAACCGCGCGGCGCACGAAGTTCTCCAGCTCCCGCTGGATCAGCTCCTGGTCCTTCTTGCCGACCGCCTTGCGCAGCACGTCCGCTTCCGCGAGCGAGTAGCCCGCGAGCACCTGCGCGATGCGCATCACCTGCTCCTGGTAGGTGATCACGCCGTACGTCGGCTCCAGCACGTCCTCGAGCAGGGGATGCGGGTAGCGCACGGGCTCCTGGCCGAGCTTGCGCCGGATGTAGACATCGGTCATGCCGCTGTCGAGCGGACCCGGCCGGATGAGCGCGTTGGTCGCGATCAGGTCCTCGAAGCGGTCGCAGCGCATCGCGCGCAGCTTGTCCGTCGCCAGCGACGATTCGAACTGGAAGACGCCGGCGGTCCCGCCGCGCGCGAGCATGTCGTAGACCGCCGGGTCGTCCAGCGGCACATCCCGGATGCTCGCGTACTCCTCGCCCGTGACGGGGTGGCGCAGCGCACCGTAGCGCCGTCGCACCCACTCCACCGCGTCGTGGATGACGGTCAGCGTCTTCAGGCCGAGGAAGTCCATCTTCAGCATCCCGGCCTGGTCCAGCACCGTCATGTCCCACTGCGTGACGATGGCGAAGTCCCCGTCCGCGCCATCGCCCGCATGGCCGTTCGCGCGCGTCGGCCCCCCGTCGCCGCCGTCACCCGACCGCCCGTTGGACCGGCCCGCGCCCCGCGTCGGTTGCGTGCAGATCGGGATGTAGTCCGAGAGCGGACCCGGCGCGATCACGACACCCGCGGCGTGCACGCTCGCGTGGCGCGCCAGCCCCTCGAGACGGCACGCGTAGTCCACGAGCTGCCGAACCCGCGGGTCGGTCTCCACCAGTTCGCGCAGCTCGGGGACCTTTTCCGCCGCCTCCGCCACCGACATCGAGAAGCTGGGCGAGTTCGGGATCAGCTTGGCGAGCTTGTCCGTCTCCGCCGGCTCGAAGCCGAGCACGCGGCCCACGTCGCGGATCACGGCGCGGGACTTCAGCGTTCCGAACGTGATGATCTGGCCCACCGAGTCCCTGCCGTACTTGCTCCGCACGTACTCGATGACCTCGCCGCGCCGCTCGTAGCAGAAGTCGACGTCGATATCCGGCATCGACACGCGGTCCGGATTCAGGAACCGCTCGAACAGCAGGTCGAACTTCAGCGGATCGACATCGGTGATCTGCAGGCAGTAGGCGACGAGCGACCCGGCTGCCGAGCCGCGGCCCGGCCCGACCGGGATGCCGCGCTGCTTCGCCCAGTTGATGAAGTCCTGAACGATCAGGAAATAGCCCGCGTAGCCCGTGCGCGTGATGACATCCAGCTCGTACTCGAGCCGCTCTTGCACCTCCGGGGGCAGCGGGTCGCCGTAGCGTGCGCGCGCACCGTCGCGGGCAAGGCGCACGAGCAGCGACGCCTCGTCCTCGAAGCCCTCGGGCAACGGGAAACGCGGCACGTGGTACTGGTGCTTGAGCGTCAGGTCGACGGACTCGGCGATCGCCAGCGTGTTCTCCAGCACATCCGGCCGGTCCGGGAACGCCGCCGCGATCTCGTCCGGGGCCTTCATGTAGAGCCCGCGGTCGTAACGCATCCGCGCCGGGTCCGAACGATCCTTGCCCAGCCCGATGCAGAGGAGGATGTCGTGGGCCTCGTGGTCCTCGGCGCGCAGGAAGTGCGCATCGTTGGTGGCGACGACGGGCAACCCCAGCTCTTCCGCGAGCTGGAAGACGCGCCGGTTCAGCTCGGCCTGCCCCGGCGTGTCGTGGGCCTGGACCTCGAGGTAGTAGCGGCCGTCGAAGACGTTGGCGTACCACTCCGCCGCCTCGCGCGCGGCGTCCCACCGGTCCGCCAACAGGTGCCGCGCCACCTCGCCCGCCATGCAGGCGGACAACACGATCAGCCCACCGGAGTACCTTGCCAGCACCTCGCGGTCGATGCGCGGCCTGCGGTAGAAGCCTTCCAGGTAGCCGATGGACGTCAGCTTGATCAGGTTGCGGTAGCCCTCGACATCCCGGGCGAGGAGCACCAGGTGGTAGTAGGCGTGCTCGCCGTCACGCGACGCGCCGGCCGGCGGCCGCTCCCGCCGGTCGCCCGGCGCGACGTACGCCTCCATCCCGAGGATCGGCTTGATGCCCGCCTTGCGCGCCTGCTCCTTGAACGCCCATGCGCCGAACATGCAGCCGTGGTCCGTGAGCGCGACCGCGGGCATCTCCAGCTCACAGGCGCGCCGGACCAGGTCCTCGATCCGGTTCGCGCCGTCGAGGAGCGAGTATTCGCTGTGAGTGTGCAGGTGGACGAAAGACATGGACACCTGGCCCGCGGCGGCCGGCACGCGCCGCCGCCGACGGCCGGCCGGCGCTCAGCTCGCCGGCCCGCCGCACTCGAACGAGTCGAGGATCGTCTCCAGCTGAATGATATACTCGTACTTGCCCTTCCGCGGGACGTACAGCCACGCGTCGATGAGGTACGTGCGGTTCTGCTCCGGACAGACGATCATCCGGTCCACGAACGGCCCGCCGGCCGGGAACTCGCCCGGCGGCGTGGACCACGCGCCCCGCACCTGGATCCCGTACCCGCCCGGCACCTCGATGCGCTCCACTTCCAGGCGCTCGCGACGCGTGACCTGCTCGCCCATGTCGGGGCGCTCGAGCGCATCGCGCCATTCGAGCAACGCTTCCGCCGTGAGCGTGTCGGGCGTGCCGCTCCGCCACGTCACGAGCACCGTCCGGTCGAGCTGCTCACCGAGCGCCTGGTCGTTGCGGAAGATGTAGAGCGAATCCGCCACCGTGCGGCGGTAGACGTTCGGCAGCAGCAGCCCGAAGCCGGCGGTCGCGCGGAGCGTGTCCCGGAACCCCTCCGCCGCCCCGCTCGTGAACATGCGCTGGATCGCGTACTGCCGGAACCGGCTGTCCAGGAGTTCGTGCAGCTCGGGCAGCACCTGCACGACCGCCTCCGCGGCCCCTTGCTCCGGCAGCACCACCACCGTCACCGTCTGCCCGCGCGCCCACACGTCCTTGCGCTCCACCACCGCGGGCCGGCTCGCCGGGACCGCCTCGCGGTCCAGCAGCTCCGCGACCCACGGATCGGCCAGGCTGCCGAGCACCAGGATCTGCTTGAAGCGCTTGAGGTCGTTCCACGCCGGCGCACCCGGCGCCACGTGGGTCACCTCGAACGTCCGTTCGTCCCGGACGGTGAAGATCCTCGGCTCCAGCGCCGCATGGACCGTGTCGCCGACCTCGGCCCAGAGGCTGTCCGACGCGAGCACGATCACGCTGTTCGCGTTGCCCCAGGCAGAGGGCGCCACGTCCGAGCACCCCGCCAGCAACGACAGCACGAATGGGATCGCCACCGCGACGATCTTCATGCGCATGGAATCGCTCGTATCCGAGGAATGATGCGGGTTTCGCCGCTCAACTTAACCGCGGCCCGGAGGCGTGGCAACGGCCGCCACGGAACCCGTCTCCACCCCGCAGGTTATCTCTGGACACCCCGGTTCCGGAGGGGATCCACCATGCCCGTGATGACCTGTTTGCGTCGGGCGGCCCTCGTGACGGGCTGCACGCTGCTGGGCTCGGCCGCATCGCTCCACGCGCAAGCCGGCCAGGCAGACGGCAAGACTCCCGTCAGCGTCGACGAGGAGAAGGCGAGAGCGGGCGCCGCGGTGTGGGCCCAGCGGGCCTGCGCCGCCTGCCACACCATCGGCGAGGGCAGGACTCTCGGCCCCGACCTCGCCGGTGTGCTGGAGCGCCGCGAACGCGCCTGGCTCGTGCGCTGGCTGAAAGCGCCGGATGCGATGCTGAGGACGGACTCGACGGCGAAGGCGCTGCTCGCCGAGTTCAACGGGATCCGCATGCCGAACCTGGGCCTGACCGACGAGGAGATCGAGGCGCTCCTGCACTACCTCGCGCAGGAATCGGCCGACGTGGGGAAGACGTAGGGAGAGGCGACCCGTTCAGGGCGCCGGCTCGGCGAGCAGCCGCGGCACCCACTCCGCCACGAGCTCCCGGGTGACGGGGCCGATCTGCTTGTGCGCCACGCGGCCGTCCCGGGCGATGAAGACCGTTTCCGGGACGCCGGTCAGCCCGTACTCGATGGCGGTGCGGCTGCCCGGGTCCATCAGGTTGACCCAGTTGCCGCCGCGCAGCGCCATCCAGCGGCGGGCGTTCTCGCGCGAGTCGTCGTACACGACGCCGACGATGCGCAGACCCGCGGGCCCGTAGGTCTGCTCGGCCTCGACGAGGACGCCGTGTTCCGCGATGCAGGCCGTGCACCAGGACGCCCAGAAGTTGAGGAGCACGACCTGGCCGCGGAACGAGGCGAGGCTGACCGTGTCGCCGTCCAGTGAGGCCAGCGTGAAGTCCGGTGCCGGCCGACCGAGCAGGGTGGGGCGGATCTCGCGCGGGTTGCGCGTGAGACCGAAGCCCAACAGCAGGATCACCGGCACCGCGGACAGCGGAACCAGCCAGCGCTTCCAGCTCATGGCCGTCCTCCGGCTATCGGCCGATCACGAGCCCTGCTCGCCGAACAGCTCCCGGTAGTACTCCGCGGGGTGCTCGCCCGGGGGCGGGGCGCGGTACTCGTTCGAGTGCTTGACCATCACGTTGGTCGCCTCGAAGACACCGCTGGGCGTGTACCTGCCCTCGACGATCACGCCGATGCCGTCCCGGAACATTTGCGGCGGCGCGCCGGTCGAGTGGACGTCCACTTCGGTCTGGCCGTCCGTCATGCGGAAGCGCAGGTCCAGCGCCTCCGCATCCCAGTGGACCGAGCCCGGCACGACCTGGCCGCCGAGGCGGACCGGCGATGCGTACGCCGCGTCGCCCATGGCGAGCAACTCGGTCGGCGTGCGGAAGTAGACCAGGCTGGATTCGATGCCGCCGTAGAACAGATAGATCAGCGCGGCCGCAATGACGACCGAGCCGGTGATGACGAAGAGCCGCTTGCCGCGACGAGCACTGCTCATGATTCCGTCTCCTGCGCGGCGGCCTCGAGCTCTCTGCGCGCGCGCGCCGTGCGGGCACGCACGTACAGCAGGTAGCCGGTGATGCCCCCCCAGGTGAGCGCGTACGCGGCGATCACGAACCCCCACTCAGACACGGGCGCCTCCCGGCGCGAGCGCCGCTTCCTCGCGCAGCGCCTCGGCCGCTCGCTCGAGCCGCGCCGCGTGGTAACGCTGCGCCGTCAGGTAGACCATGAGCAGTACGAACGCCAGGGCGTTCAACTCGAGCCCGAGCGCGTAAGCGCTGTCCACCGTGTCCGGACTGGACTGCACCTGGTGGATCGACCGCCAGCGCACCGACAGGTAGACGATCGGCACGTCGAGGAACGCCAGGATCCCCACGGCCGCGCTCCACCGGGCGCGGCGCTCCGGATCCTCCGTGAACGCGCGCAGGGCGAGGTAGCCGGCGTAGATGAGCATGAGGATCGCCGTCGTCGTCAGCCGCGGGTCCCAGGTCCACCAGACGCCCCATGTCGGCCGTGCCCAGATGGAGCCCAGCGCGAGCGTCAGCGCGGTGAACACGGTGCCGACCTCGGCGGCCGACGCGGCCAGCAGATCGTAGCGCTCCTGCCGCCGTACCAGGTACAGGACGCTGCAGATGAACAGGACGAACGCGGCGAGGAACGCGCACCAGGCGGCGGGCACGTGGACGTAGAGGATCTTCTGGAGGTGGCCCATGTCCCGCTCGGGCGGTGATACGGCGAACCCCACCACCTGTGCGGCCACCACGGCGGCAAGGGACACGACGGCCAAAGGCCCCAGCCAGCGCGCCGCCGGCGGCCGCGCCGCCCCGGCCCCTCCCTTGCCCGGTCGCGACATCTCGTTCCCCTCGGTGTAGTCGTGCGAGCCTGGAGGGAAAGATACGCCGGCCCCCTACCAGGTCAAGCCGCGAGGACCCCGGCCGGCGGGATGCGGGTAGACGATCGCGGAGGCGGACCCTATTCTGGGCGCTGACATGAGAACGAGCCGTCCTCGATTCCTCCTGCCGCTGGTCCTCCTGGTCCTGGCCGGCTGCGCGGCCCGGGGCGGCGTGCCCACGGAAGCGGCGCGCCGCTCCAACGCGCGGCCCGCGGCGCTGGCGCGCCTCACGGTCGAGAACCGGACGGCGCACGCGCTGACCATCGCGTTCCAGCCGGCGGCGTCGAGCGGCGCCGAGGTGGTCGTGGGCGAGGTCGCTCCCGGCGGCGATGCGGAGCTCGCCCCCGTTCCGGCCGGCGAGCCGATCGTGTTGCTCGCCCGGACCCGGCAGGGTCGCGTGCTCCGCCTGCCGGCCCGCTCCTTCGAGCTGGACGGCTCCTGGCACTGGGTCATCCCCGCGGACGCGGTGTTCCGCCAACCGGATCCGGTAGAGTGAGCGACCTGCACGGCGCCGCCGCCGAGCGCCCGGACCGCCCCGAGCGCGCCCAGCGCTCCGCCGAACCGGTGCCGGCCGGGCACAGGCGCAGAGCCCATTCCCACGCCGACCACGCCGACCACGCACACGGCCACGGCCGGAGGGGCCACGGCCACGCCCACGCCCACGGGGGGCACGGCCACGCCCACGACGCCGAACACCTGCGCAGCGCGAGCCGACGCAGCCTGGTCTTGGTCCTCGGCCTCACCGCCACCTTCATGGTGGCCGAGGTCGTGGGTGGGCTGCTCTCCAACTCCCTGGCGCTGCTCGCCGACGCCGCCCACATGCTCACCGACGTGGCGGCGATCGCGCTGGCGCTCTTCGCGCTGTGGTTCGCCCAGCGGCCCGCGACCCCGGAGAAAACCTACGGCTACCTGCGGCTCGAGATCCTGGCCGCGCTGGTCAACGGAGCCGCCCTCATCGTCATCGCACTGGGCATCTTCTACGGCGCCTACCGGCGGCTCGCCGAGCCCGAGCCGGTGGAGAGCGGTCTCATGCTCGCCGTGGCGGCGGTCGGCCTGCTGGTCAACGTCGCGGCCGCATGGATCCTCCACCGTTCGGCCGGCCACAGCCTCAACGTGCGCGGCGCGTACCTGCACGTGCTCGGCGACCTCCTCGGCTCGGTGGGCGCGATCGTCGCCGCGCTGGTGATCCTCACCACCGGATGGGTGCTCGCCGACCCGTTGATCTCCGTCGTGATCGGCATGCTCATCCTGGTCAGCAGTTGGAAACTGGTGCGCGAGTCCGTGGACGTGCTCCTCGAGGCCGTGCCCCGCCACATCGACCTGGCCGAGGTGCGGCGCGCCATCGAGGAGATCCCGGGCGTGGAGGAGGTGCACGACCTCCACGTCTGGACGGTGACCAGCGGCTTCTTCGCCATGAGCGGCCACGCGGTGGTCCGCGACCCGGCGCAGTACCAGCGCGTGCTGAGCGAGATCCACGACTGCATGCACGACCGCTTCGGCATCCGGCACGTGACCGTACAGCTCGAGCCGCGGACCCTCTATACCATCGAATCCACGCTGAAACAGGACCTGAGACGGCAACCGGGACACGACCATGGCTGAGCGGATCCGCGTGCGGACGCGTGAGCGCGAGGAGCTGGTGGACATCACCCCGCAGGTCCGGGAGGCAGTGCGCGCCAGCGGCGTGGCCGACGGCGTCGTGCACCTCTGGGCCCTGCACACCACCTGTGCGCTCACGGTGAACGAGGGCGCGGACCCGGACGTGGCGCGGGACGTGGTGCACACGCTGCGCCGACTGGTGCCGCGGGAGGGCGACTACCGGCACGGCGAGGGCAACTCGGACTCCCACGTCAAGACGTCGCTGTTCGGGCCCGGGCTCACCCTGCTCGTGGAGGACGGCGATCTCCTCTTGGGCACGTGGCAGCGCGTGTTCCTGGCGGAGTGGGACGGCCCGCGGACGCGGGAGGTCGCGGTGCTGGTCCGGGGTTGAGCCCCGGAGCACGATTCGTTAGATTGCAGAGCTGTCCGGGTCGCCCGCGGCCCGGCTTTTTTTGTGCCGAACCCGAACGGCGCCGCACCGAGGCGAACGCGGCGCCCACGAGACTCCGAATGATCCGCAACGTCGCCATCATCGCCCACGTCGACCACGGCAAGACGACCCTGGTGGACCAGATGCTCCGTCAGGCCGGGGCGTTCCGGGAGAACCAGGTCGTGGCCGAACGCGTGATGGATTCGAACCCGCTCGAGCGGGAGCGGGGCATCACGATCCTCGCCAAGAACACGTCGGTGCGGTGGCGGGGGCACAAGATCAACATCGTGGACACGCCGGGGCATGCGGACTTCGGCGGCGAGGTCGAGCGCATCCTGCGCATGGTGGACGGGGTGCTGCTGCTGGTGGACGCGTTCGAGGGCCCGATGCCGCAGACCCGGTTCGTGACGCGCAAGGCGCTGGCGCTGGGACTCTCGCCGATCGTGGTGATCAACAAGGTGGACCGGCCGGATGCCGATCCGCTCCGTGTGCACGACGAGGTCCTGGAGCTGTTCCTCGAGCTGGAGGCCGGCGAGGCGCAGCTCGACGCGCCGTTCCTGTACGCGTCGGCGCGGGAGGGCTACGCCATCCGCGACCTCGCCGACGAGCGGCGGGACCTGGCGCCCCTGTTCGAGACGATCCTCGCCGCAGTGCCGCCGCCGCCCGGGGACACGACCGGGCCGTTCCAGATGCTGGTCTCGACCATCGACTACTCGCCGTATCTGGGCCGGCTCGCCATCGGCCGCATCGAGCGGGGCACCGTGCGGGTCGGCGACGCGGTCGCGCTGCTCAGCCCGGGGGGCGCCGGGTCGCCGGAGGGCGGGGAGGCCCGCGACCCGTCGCGGCAGGGGCGCGTCGCGCGGCTGTACACGTTCGAGGGGCTCCAGCGCGTGGAGGTGCCCGAGGCCTCGGCGGGCGACATCGTCGCCCTGGCCGGCCTGGAGGACGTGGAGATCGGCGCGACGGTCGCGGACCCTGCGGTGCCCGAGCCCCTGGAGGGCATCGCCGTCGAGGAGCCGACCGTCTCCGTGGACTTCAGCGTCAACACCTCGCCGTTCGCCGGCCGCGAAGGGAAGTTCGTCACCAGCCGCCAGCTCCGGGAGCGGCTCTTCCGCGAGCTGGAGCGCAACGTGGCGCTGCGGGTGGAGGAGACGGACTCGCCGGACACCTTCACCGTCTCCGGCCGCGGCGAGCTGCACCTGGCGATTCTGATGGAGACCATGCGGCGCGAGGGCTACGAGTTCATGGTCTCGCGGCCGCGGGTCATCACACGGCGCGGGCCGAACGGGGAGCTGCTCGAGCCGTACGAGGAGGTCACGATCGACGTGCCCGAGGCCTACATCGGCGTCGTGATCGAGAAGCTGGGGCAGCGCAAGGGCCAGATGCTGGAGATGCGGAGCGCGGGCAGCCGGGATGGCGCAGGTGCGGGGCTGGTACGGCTGATCTACCGGATCCCGGCGCGGACGCTGTTCGGCTACCGCAGCGAGTTCCTGACCGACACGCGGGGGGAGGGCGTGCTTCACCACCGGTTCGACGGCTACGGGCCGTGGGCGGGTCCGGTGCGCGCCCGGGAGCGTGGCGTCATGGTCAGCATGGCGGACTGCGTGTCCGTCGCGTACGCGCTGTTCAACCTCCAGGAGCGCGGCACGCTGTTCATCGGGCCGGGCGTCGAGGTCTACGAGGGCATGATCGTGGGCGAGAACTCTCGGCCCGGGGACATGGAGGTCAACGTCGGGAAGGGCAAGAAGCTGACGAACATCCGGGCGGCCGGCGCCGATGAGAACATCATCCTGGAGCCGCCCCGGGAGATGACGCTCGAGGCCGCACTGGAGTTCATCGCCGAGGACGAGCTGGTGGAGGTCACGCCCGCGGCCATCCGGCTGCGCAAGCGCCATCTCAAGGCGCACGAGCGCAAGAAGGCCTCACGTCAAGCGAGTTGAACGCCCGGCCGAGAACGGCCGCGGGGCGTCCCGGGGGCGAGGGCCGGGAGGTCCGGCCCGGGAACACCGGGCCAAAGGCCGAAAAAACCCTTGACAGAGCGGCGTTGGCGTGTACCTTGGGCGCCGCATTCCGGTAACCTGATCATCCGGTCGTGATGGCCTCGGGGCGGGAGATCCCCGCTGGCCATCCCAACCGCCTCGCAAGGAGGGGCTCCAATGCAAGTGCTGGCGCGGCGCGTGAGCGCCGGCTGGGAGGAGGAAGACCTGGTCCTCCTCGCCTTCGGGGAGGACGACGACTGGGACGACGAGGACTGGGAGGACGAGGACGAAGACTGGGACGAGGACTGGGACGAGGACGAGGATTGGGAGGAGGACGAGTGGGAGGACGAGGAGTGGGAGGAGGAGTTCGACGATGAGGACGAGGAGATAGGTCGCAGGCCGAGACGTCACGACTGGGATTGAGGGGTGGCGGAGCGCTGCCCTGCGCGTGAGGAAGCGGGGTGCAGCAGTCCCCGGGTCGGCCCGCGACGAGGTGGGCTTGACGGCTCGGGGCTGTTTCGTTACGTTATGAATCTGTCTCCCACAGCAAACGTGGGATCGGATGTTTGACAACCGGGGTCTCTGGATGTCCGTTGTGGGCCCCGCTCGTGGATGCACCTTTCCATGAGCAGCGCGTCCGCCCCGCGAGGCCGGTTCCCGGCCGGGGGCGAGGCGTGCAGGGGAAGCAAAGGTAGATTCCGGACGGCGTCGTATTTGACGCGTTCGGTTGGGCTAGAGGTTGAGCTTTCTTTTTGGAGAGTTTGATCCTGGCTCAGGACGAACGCTGGCGGCGTGCCTAACACATGCAAGTCGTGCGA
>QGVH01000034.1 GCA_003242735.1 bacterium
TGCGGGCGGGAGGAACCCTTCCCCCGTCGTTGCAGGTTTCGCCCCAGGAACCTGCGACCAAGATGCAACTGCCGCCGGAACCCGTTGCGGTGCAACGGCTTCCGGCGGCCCGTCCACTCCCGCGGCAGGACTCGAACCTGCGACCCGGCGGTTAACAGCCGCCTGCTCTACCAGCTGAGCTACGCGGGAACGCTAGACCGTAAAACTAGTCGAAGTCCCGCGATCCGTCAACCACCTACCGCCGCGGGCCCGTCGGCCCCGGACCAGCCGACACATCGCCCACCCCGTCCCCGCCCGGGCCGCCCCCGCCTCGTCCCAAGCGTGCCAATCCGGACGCCCGGCCGGCCGTGGGCCGGTCCGGGCCCGGCCGGAAGGGGCTGCGGGCCGATCCCGGGGGACACCCCCTCTTGCGCCCTCCGGGGTGAACCATAATCATTTTCATCACTCCCAGGTTCTCCACCCTCAACCCACCCTCAACGCCGGAGGGAAGCCATGACGTGGGAGAAGCCCGACTTCCAGGCGGTCGACCTCTGCATGGAAGTCACCACGTACGTCTACCACCGGTAGACGTGGCGCTACGAGGGCCCCGGTTCCGCCAGCCGGGGCCCTCGTTGCCGAACGCCCGTGCTGGTGCGAATCCTCGGTTCCGCCGCGGGCGGCGGTTTTCCGCAGTGGAACTGCAACTGCCCGAACTGTGACGGGCTGCGCAGCGGGCGGCTGAAGGCCCAGCCGCGGACGCAGTCCTCGATCGCGGTGCGGAGCAGCGCCGGGTCGTGGTTCCTCGTCAACGCCTCACCCGACGTCAGGCAGCAGCTGGAGGCGCTGCGTGACGGGCCGGCCCTCGGCGTGCGCTCGAACCCGTTCGCCGGCGTGCTGCTGACCGACGCCGAGATCGATCACACCACCGGCCTGCTGCTGCTCCGGGAGTCGTCGGCCCCCTTGCACGTGTACAGCACGGCCGTCGTCCACCGAGCGTTGACGCGGGACCATCCCATCCTTCGCACGCTGGAATCCTACTGCGGCGTGGCGTGGCGCCCGCTCGAGCCGGGCCGTCGCGTTCGACTGGGTGATGACGCCGAAGCGGCTCTCGACGTCGAGCCGTTCCCGGTCGTCGCCGATCCGCCCAAGTACGTGGCCGGACGAGGGGCGGACGAGGAGGGGTGGGCGGTCGGCCTCACGTTCCGGGACCCCATGACCGACGGCGTAGTCACGTACGCGCCGGCGGTGGGCGAGCTCGATGACGATCTCCTGCGCCGCTTCGAGGCGAGCGATGTGGTGCTGCTCGACGGGACGTTCTGGCGGGACGACGAGCTGGTGCACCTGGGCATCGGCTCCCGGACGGCCCGCGAGATGTCGCATGTTCCCATCGCAGGGCCAGGCGGGAGTCTCGAACGCCTGCGCGCGCTGCGGCGCCCGCGGAAGCTGCTGGTCCACATCAACAACACGAACCCGATCCTGATCGAGGACTCGGAGGAGCGGCTCGCGCTGGAGGCCGCAGGGATCGAGGTCGCTGAAGACGGTCTCACGATCGAGGTCTAGGGTCCGGAGGTCACATGGCCAACGGCGAGGATCGCCAGGACACGCCCTGGAGCCGTGAGGAGTTCGAGCAGCAGCTGCGCGCGCTGCGGTACCGTTATCACGACCGCCATCCCTTCCACGTGCGCATGAACGCGGGCGAGCTGACGCCCGAGATGCTGCGCCGCTGGGTGGCGAACCGCTACTACTACCAGAAGAGCATCCCCATCAAGGACGCGGCGATCCTCTCGAACTGCCCGGAGCCCGCGGTGCGGCGGGTCTGGATCCAGCGGATCATCGACCACGACGGCGCGCGGGAAGGCGAGGGCGGCATCGAGGCGTGGCTGCGGCTGGGTGAGGCGCTCGGGTTGACGCGGGAGGAGATGCTGGACGAGCGGCACGTGCTGCCGGCGGTCCGGTACGCCGTGGACGCGTACGTCAACTTCTGCCGCACGCGGCCGTGGATCGAGGCGGTGGCGTCCTCGCTCACGGAGCTCTTCGGCCCGGGCGCGATCCGCGAGCGGCTCGCCGCGTTCGAGAAGCACTATCCCTGGATCGACCCCGAGGGGCTCGCGTACTTCCGCGCCCGCCTCGATCAAGCGCCGCGCGACGCCGAGTACGCGCTCGCGCTGGTGCTGGACCGCTGCCGGACGCGCGAGCAGCAGGAGCGCGCCGTCCAGGCGCTGGCGTTCAAGTGCGATCTGCTCTGGGCCCAGTTGGACGCGATCGCGCAGGGCGACACCCGGCCGCAGGAGCCTGCCGCCGCTGTGAGCCCATGATGCGGTTCGGAGACGATGCCCGGCCGTGCCTGGTCAAGGGCAGCCGCCTGATGTGGGACGAGGCCCGCAAGCAACACGTGCTCCTCGTCCCGGAAGGGGCGCTGATGCTCAACCGGACGGCGGCCGAGGTGCTGGAGCTCTGCACCGGCGAACGCACGGTGGCCGAGATCGTCGCCGCGCTGCAGGAGAAGTATCCGGGTGCGCCCGTCGCCGAGGACGTGCACGAGCTCCTCGGGCGCATCGCCGAGCGGGGACTGATCGCCGATGCTCGCGAGTAGGCCGCTCACTCTCGTCGCGGAGCTGACGTACCGGTGTCCGCTCCGCTGCCCCTACTGCTCCAACCCGCTGGACTGCGGCGACGCCCGCTACCGGCGGGAGCTCACCACGGAGGAGTGGGTGCGGGTGTTCCGCGAGGCGCGTTCGCTCGGCGTCCTCCAGCTCGGCCTCTCGGGCGGAGAGCCGCTGGTCCGGCGAGATCTCGAAGATCTCGTGGCCGCGGCCGCGGAGCTGGGACTGTACAGCACGCTGGTCACCTCGGCCGTGCCGCTGACCCGGGAGCGGCTGGCCCGCCTGCGAGAGCTCGGGCTCGACCACGTGCAGATCAGCGTCCAGGACAGCCGCCCCGACGAGTCGGATCGGATCGCGGGAACCCGCTCCTTCGAGCGGAAGCTGGAGGCGGCGGAGTGGGTGAAGGCGCTGGGGTTCCCGCTGACGCTGAACGTCGTGCTCCACCGGCAGAACCTCGACCGCATCGAGGAGATCATCGACCTCGCCGAGCGGCTGGGGGCCGACCGGCTCGAGCTGGCCAACACGCAGTACATGGGTTGGGCGATGCTGAACCGCGCGGCGCTGCTGCCGACGCGGGAGCAGCTCGAGCGCGCCGAGAAGGTCGCCGCCGAGGCGCGCTCACGCGTCGGCCCCCGCATGCAGATCATCTTCGTGCTGTCCGACTACTACGAGGACTACCCGAAGCCGTGCATGGGCGGCTGGGGGCGCAGGGCGATGGTCGTGGCGCCCAACGGCGATGTCATGCCGTGCCACGGCGCGGTGGTGATCCCGGGCCTCGAGTTCGCCAACGTCCGGGACCATCCGCTCGAATGGATCTGGTTCGAGTCGGAGGCGTTCAACCGGTTCCGGGGCACGGACTGGATGCCCGAGCCGTGCCGGAGCTGCGATCGGCGCGAGATCGACTTCGGCGGCTGCCGCTGTCAGGCCTTGCTCCTCACCGGCGACGCGGCGGCGACGGATCCTGTGTGCCGGTTCTCGCCGCACCACGATCGCATCGTCCGAGCGCGTGAGGAGGCGCCCCCGAGTCGGCTGGTCAACCTGACCTTCCGCTCGATGAAGCCGCCGGCGCCGGCCGGATCCGCGGTCGCCGAGTCAAAGTGACGGCGGCACGCGATGGCTTCCCGTGCGACACCGCCGGCAGGCGCCCGCGCACGCTCCGCCTGGTCCCGAGGTGTTCGCTCTCCCCGCGCAGGGGACATCCGCTGGAGCCGTCACAGACACGCTCCCAGCACATGCGCTCGCTCTCCCCGCGCGCGTACAACCGCACGAGACCGCAGCCGGCGCCACGTCGCAGCTACTCTGCGCCTCCTACGAACTCGATGATCCCGATCAGCACCGGTGAGGCGGAGAGGGTCCCGGCCCGGGTGCGCCGACGTCGTGTCTCCGCCTTCCCGGGCTTCGGCCGCGCGCCGGGCGGGGCAGACTCCGGCCGCGGCGGCCCGCGCGGCGATGGACCGCGGCCGCGGGCCCGCGCCGCCCACCGCCGAAGCCCACCGCGACGCGAGCAGGGGCCGCGCGGCGGTCAGCGCACGGGCGATCGCATCCGGGTCCGGCGCGGCGTGCGGGTCGCTGGACGGCGGCGCCACGGCGGCTGCGCCCGAGCCCCCGGCTGCCCCAGCACCTCCAGCAGCAGCCCTGCCGCCGCGCCATCGTCCACCGCGGCCGTGCCTCGCCTCGGGTCGGCCACCACCCACACCGCTTCGCCGCCGGACTCGTAGCCGAGCAGCACCCGCGACGTCCGATCCGTGCCGGGATCCCTGACGAAGCGCGCTGCCAACGGCAGGCGCGCCGCGCCCGGGTTGCGGCGCGGACGATCGGGCGCCGCGCACGCCGCATAGGCAGCCCGCAGCCGCTCTTCCACCTCGAACACCACGGCGTCCCGCCGCTCCGCTTCCTCGAGAACGGTCGGGTCGCCCGCCGCGAGCCGGTCCACCCGCCCCACCCGCTGGATCGACCGCACGGGGTTCCAGGGCAGGTCGTAGCTCACCCCGCGGCTGGCGTCCTGGAGGTTCAGCCCCTCCGACAGCACGTCCGTGGCGATCGGCAGGTCCACGCGCTCCCGCGCCGCCGGCTCCCGGACCCCGTTGGACCGCGGCGCGAACCGCCCGACCGCCTGCCGCCGGCCGCATGCGCCCGTGCCCAGGTACGCGCCGCCGCCATCCACGAGCGCGACACCGCCACGCCGCACCAGCGCCCGCCACAGGTACCGGGCCGTGTCCCGGAACTCCGTGAACACCACGACCTTCTCGCCCCGCGCCTCGCCCTCCAGCAGCTCGACCAGACGGGCGAGCTTCGGGTCCGACGCAGCGTCCAGCCCCGCCAGCGCGTGCGCCACCCCCCGCAGCGCGGCCAGCTCGGCGCGCGCATCGCGCCGCAAACCCGCGAGGTCCAGGTCCGAGGGCGCCGGGCGCAGAGCCACGCGCAGCACGGCCGTCACGGCGCGCGCCGCCGCGGCGTCGGAAGCCGCCGCCCGGAACGCCGCGCCGAGGTCCTCCACGCCGAGGTCCCGGAAGTCTCCGTCGCCGGCGAACAGTCGGAGCTGGAAGTACAGGTCCGACACGGAGTTGTTGACCAGCGTCGTCCCACGCTGTCCGCGATGAGGACGCCCCGGCGCACGGCCAGGATCCGACTCGCGCGGCGGACCGCGTCGCGCTGGAAATCCGCGAGCTCGAAGACGGGCCGTGGCCAGTCCTTGTCGCCGGGGGATGGGTCGGCGGCGGGCCGAAGCGCGCTTCGAGCAGTCGCACCGCCACCTCGCGGGGCGACGCCACCTGCCAGTGCAGGCGTCCGCGCACGGGCGGCTCACGGCTGGACCCCACGGTGCCCCGGCGTGCCGGCGGGCGGCGCCACCCCTTCGATCCGACAGCGGATACGATCCACCGGCTCGCCGGGCCCGACCTCCCGGAGCGCCCGGGCGATCGCGTCCTCCACGACGGGCAACACGTCATGCGCGGCGGCCCACAGCTCCTCGAACCGGCGGGCGGCCCGGCGCGCCGCGGCGCCGCCCGGGATCACGCACGTAAGTGACGGTCCGGTAACGGGAAACGGTCTATGGAAGTAGTGCCCTCCCACGATCGCGGCGCAGCCGCCGGGCACCGCGTCGGCCGGCAGGCCCATGAACACCGAGAAGTCCGGCACCCACGCCTCGAGCCCGGCGGCGCGGACCTCCACCCGCCCGCTGGCCAGGAACGCCGCCAGCACCTGGAGGTTGCGGCGGAGCTCGCCGCGCCGCGCCGCCGCCTCCGCGTCCGCGAGCACGTCGGCGTCCAGCCGGCCGAGCAGAACGCGGCACCGGCGCACGCCCGCCAGCTCGGACGCGCTCAGGTCGATCCCTGCCAGCCGCACCCGCGCGACCGCGAAGCACGCCTCCCGCGCCGAGGCGAGCAGTGCGCCGATCACTTCCCGCAGCGGAGGGGACGCCCGCTCGTCCAGGAGCAGCGGCCCGCCCGCGAGCGGCGGCGGGATCGCGCCCGCGTTCATCGCCGGCCTCCGGTCGAGCGTGCGGCTTCGGCCTGCCCCCGGAGCCACCGATCGAACTCTGCCAGCGCTTCCATGTCGCGGGACTCCAGCCCGTACAGCCCCGCGACGGCGAGGTCCAGGTCGCGCTGGCGGGCGGGCGTGATGGCGCCTGCCCCGTGGGCGTCCCGCGAGATCCGTAGCAGGGTCTTCGCCGCGCGGCTGGCCGCCCAGCCCGGCGGCAGGGGAACCAGCGCCATGGTCCATGCCTGGAACCGGAAGCGCGCGCCCTTGGCGCGCTCCGCGATCGCGCGCGCGAACGTGCGGACCGGCAACGAGTTGAAACGCGCTGCGAGCAGCAGCGCCGCGTCGTAGCCCTCCGCGCGGACGCTCACCAGGTCGCCCAGCCGGGGCTTTGCCTCGAAGCGGAGCGGCGGCACGCCGCGACGCGTCATGGTGACCCGGCAAACATCGCCGGACCTCTGGTTGGCCTTATCGGCACACTGACCCGTTGGATGGCGGTCGCCCGCGGGTTGCGCGGCCGCGGCGCCGATCACCGCCCCGCGGTCGCCGGCGGGCGGTGCGTCCGCTGTGCGGATCCCCGCGCCGCCTGGCGGGCCTGTTCGGTCGAGGGAGCCCGCATCGTCGCCGGAGCCACGGCCGGCGATCCCGACCGCCGCGACGCCCGCTCGCTTCCGCGCGACGACGGCCGCGGCGAACGCGTCTGCGCGGACGATGGCGCGCTGATCCAGGCTGTGGTCCTCGAGCGCAATGAGCTCGGTCTCCCCGAGCAGCAGGCGGCGCCCGCCCGCGCCGTACATCGAGCGGAGCATCTTGGCGGGCAACAGCATGGCCAGCACGCCGCCGGGCGCGAGCCGTCGGAGGGACCGCTCCAGGAACAGCAGCGCGAGGTCCGCCTGCGCGCCGGCCGCCACCGGCGCGCCGGCCAGCTCGGCGCCGCGCCGCCAACCGGGCGACCGGCACACCGCATAGCGGCGCCGCACCAGCGAATTCACCGCCGCGGGCCAGCGGTGCGCCCGGACCCACGGCGGGTTGGACAGGATCAGGTCGAAGCCGTGCTCGGCCGCCTCCGCGAAGTGGACCCCGAAGCTGAAGAAGGGAAGCGCGCCCGCTACTTCCAACGAAGTGCGGAGACGGCCGAGCTCGGCGAATCGCGCTTCGGTCTGCTCCAGCGCGGCCTCGGCCGCGCGCGCCACCGGCGGCCGCTCGCCGAAGAGGTCGCGGGTCGCCGCGTCCGCGCGCAGCTCCCGGGCGATGGCGCGTAACCGGCGGTCCAGTGCGGATATCCAGGCGCTCGCCAGCTCCGCCTCTGCGCGCGCGAGCCGGCGCTGGAGCTCCGGCTTCTCCTCCGGCCTCGCCGCGAGGTAGCGTTCCGCCAGCGGGCCGATGGCCCGAATCGCTTGTCGGACCGTCGCATCCGCGGCGACGATCGGGAGGCTGCCCGGGCCGCCCACGGCGCCGTCCGGCCACGCGACCAGGTCCAGCGGGTCCACCAGCGCGTCGCCCTGCCGGATGCGGCGGTCCAGGTTGGGCAGTGGGGGTATGGACGCGTAACGGTCGGGCGGACCGTTCGTTATGTGGCGATCGGCGGGCGCGTGCCCGGTCGGCATCGGGGAATGGGTCGGGCTCGCCCTCGGCCGGTGGGCCGGGCGTGGCCAGGCTGCGCTCTGGCCGGGGAACGTCGCGCACTCGACCTCCCCGTGCACGGAGACCTCCGCCTCCCCGTCCGCCGAGCCGACGGCCATGGCCAGCCACAGCCGGAGCGCGCACAACAGCGCGAGCTGTTCGCGCTCCGCCCTCGCGTCCGCGGGGATGCCCGTCCACGCCTCGCCAACGGCCCCCCGCTGCGCGCGGAAGTCGCGGAAGAACTGGCGGGTCACGCGGGTGCGGTCCACCGCGCGCGCACGGCGCAGCGCCAGCGCCACGCCGCCCTCGCCTTCCGCCGCGACCATCTCGTCCAGCGCCTCGAGCTCGCTCGCCCTCGGGCGCACCCGCTCGATCGCGAGGTGCCGCAGCTCGCCGTCCAGCCCGAACGACGCGAACGCGAGCCGTCGGTACCTCTGCGCCGCGAACAGGAACAGGTACGGACGCGCGGCGTCGTGCGCGCGGACGCGCCGCGCCGTCGTCGCCACCGCTTCCGCCGTGAGGTCTCCCGCCAACTCGATGAGGAGTACGACCAGGCCCCCTCGCTCGCCGATGACCGCCAGCCCGCGCACCTGCTCCGCGCCGGCGAGGGCGAAGGCGCCGCGGGCGTCCGGCGGGATGGGCGCCTTCCGGGGTTCGAGGCCCAGCGCCCGGACGAGCGGAGCCAGCCGGCTGCGGGCGCTCGCGCGGGCGAGCGCGCTCTCGATGGAAGGGGTCGCGTTCCGCACGTAGGGAAGAAGCAACGTCCTGTGGGGCAAAGCCATGGCGGGAAGGGACGGCCGCGTGCTCCTTGTCCGCTCGCCGCCGGTGCCGCAATATCCCGCGTCCGGCGCGGAGCGCCGCCGGTGGGACCGATGGAGGAGTGGAGACCGATGCTGACGGACATCCAGATCGCGCAGGCAGCGAAGCTCAGGCCGATCGTCGACGTGGCGGCGGAGCTGGGCCTCGGCGAGGACGAGATCGAGACCTACGGTCGCTACAAGGCCAAGATCCACCTGGACGCCATCGAGCGGCGCGCCGGCGAGCCCGGCAAGCTGGTCCTGGTCACCGGCATCAACCCCACGCCGGCAGGCGAGGGGAAGAGCACGACGGCGGTGGGGCTGGCGGACGGGCTGCGGCTCAGGAACCGGAAGGTCGTCCTGTGCCTGCGCGAGCCCAGCCTCGGTCCCGTGTTCGGCATCAAGGGCGGCGCGACGGGCGGCGGGTACGCGCAGGTGCTGCCGATGGAGGACATCAACCTCCACTTCACGGGCGATTTCCACGCGATCACGTCGGCGCACGCGTTGCTCTCCGCGATGCTGGACAACCACCTGCACCAGGGCAACGCGCTGGGGCTGGACCCGCGGCGCATCGTGTGGCGCCGCGCCGTGGACATGAACGACCGTGCGCTGCGCAACATCGTGATCGGTCTCGGCGGCCCGGGCGACGGCGTGCCGCGTCAGGACGGCTTCATGATCACAGCCGCGTCCGAGGTCATGGCGATCTTCTGTCTCGCCAGCGGACGCCAGGACCTGGAGCGGCGGCTCGGCGAGATCATCGTCGGCTACGACCGCGAGGGTCAGCCGATCCGCGCCGCGCAGCTCGGCGCCGCCGGCGCGATGGCGTTGCTGCTCAAGGACGCGATCCAGCCCAACCTCGTACAGACGCTGGGCGGCACGCCCGCGCTCATCCACGGCGGCCCGTTCGGCAACATCGCCCACGGCTGCAACTCGTTGATCGCGACGCGCGCCGGGCTCGCGCTGGGCGACGTCGTCGTGACGGAAGCCGGGTTCGGCGCCGACCTCGGCGCGGAGAAGTTCTTCGACATCAAGTGCCGGGTGGGCGGGCTGGAGCCGGCGGCGGCCGTCGTCGTGGCGACCGTGCGCGCGCTCAAGATGCACGGCGGTGTGGCGCTCGCGGACCTGCAGACGGAGAACGCCGATGCGGTGGCGCGCGGCGTCGAGAACCTGGAGAAGCACGTCGAGAACGTGCGCAAGTTCGGCGTGCCGCCCGTCGTCGCGATCAACAAGTTCGCGACGGACACGGAGGCGGAGATCGCCGCCATCGCAGACGCGTGCCGGCGCATGGACGTGCCCTTCGCGGTCGCGGACGTGCACGCGCAGGGTGGCAAGGGCGCGCTCGAGCTGGCGGACGCGGTGCTGGACGTGGTGGCGCACGGCGGCGCGCGCTTCGCACCGCTCTACGAGCTGGACCTGCCGCTGGCCGCGAAGATCGAGCGCATCGCGACGGAGATCTACGGCGCGGACGGAGTGGACTACACGCCCGGCGCGAAGCGCGACCTGGAGAAGCTCGAGTCCATCGGGCTCCGCAACGTGCCGGTGTGCATGGCGAAGACGCAGTACAGCCTGTCGGATGACCCGAAGCGTCTGGGCCGGCCGCGCGGGTTCCGCATCACGGTGCGCGAGGTCACGCCCTCGGCGGGCGCGGGCTTCGTCGTCGTCAAGACGGGCGACATCATGACCATGCCCGGTCTGCCGAAGAAGCCCGCGGCGGAGGGGATGCGGATCGAGGAGGACGGGACGATCGTGGGGTTGTTCTGAGGCGAGGAGTGGATTCGGCGGCGTCGACTGCCGCTGAGACGCCGCCGAACCACTGCCGTTCGAGGCATTCGAGCCGCCTCAGGACCCCCGGGCTTCTCGCTCGCGTCGGCGTGATCCCGAAGTTGGTGGTGCAGCCGCCGCGCGCACCGCTCGGCATCGTGAAAGCCGTAGGCCGGCGGGACCTCCTTGACTTTCTTGCCCCTCTCGAGAACCGGCACCGCTCGCAGTAGGCAGAGGACCTCGTCGAACCGCTTGGGCGGCGGCAGGCCGGCCTTCGCCGCTTCACGATGCGCCGCCTCGTAGTTCGCGCCCGCGAGCCGGCGGACCGCGTCCAGGGCGCTCCTCTGCGGGGCACGCTCACAGGATCAGGAACGGCCCGAAACGTCGCAACCGGAAGGTGGACAGACGTCGCGAGCGCAGGAATCTGCGGCGCCACACAATGACGTCCTTGATGGCCGCTCTCCGCTCGTCATCCTCGCCCGAAGCTCTGTGGCCGCGAAGGAGCGGGCCCCATCGTTCAGCCCGCAGCCACCGAGGAGAGAGAACACCGAAGAAAAGTCAGTGGAAGAAGCGAGCCCGGATCGTTTTCGGCCTCACGATCGTCCCGATGCTCATCACGGCGGTGCCCGAGGCCCGAGCTGCGGAGAGCTGGGGGATCTTCTTCGTGCAGGATGCGGAGTGCCACTACGTGTGCGTCGATCCGGCGTTCGGCTGTTGCGTGCATGATCCGCTGCCGCCGATCATCGTGAACGCCGACGACCCGCCGTCGATCGGATCGCTGGACGCGGAGGGCAGCAATCCATGCGTGACGCCGGCAGGTTGCGCCTCGGCGTGCTCTGCTCCGGAGGCGCGTTGTTCAATGTCGGCTGCGGGGCGGGTTCCGACGGAGTGACAATGAGCAACCACGCCGGCGTCGCCCTGGTGCCGCTGGACAGCGTGCTGCTCGCGGAGAACGACACGTCCTACGTGGGGCGGCCCATCCGGATGATCGTCGACCCGCTCGATGGCTCGCTCTACGTAACCGATCCCTTCTCGCGGCGGATCTACCGCTTTGGGCGGGATGGATCGCCCGTGCGGGGCTATGGCCGGCCGGGTCGGGGGCCCGGTGAGTTCAACTCGATCTTCGGCGTGGTCGTCGTCGATGACTCGACGGTCGCGGCGCCGAGCGTCGATCCGTCGGCGATGCACCTGTTCGACCGGCGGACGGGCCAGGTGAGGAGATCGTTTCCGCTTCCCTCCATTGTCCTGGGCACCGGCCAGGCGGTCGTCGGGCGCGACACCGTCTGGTTGCCGGCCCGGTCTTTCGAGGAGAACTCCTCCTTTCTCGTCTGGCACCGGGCGAGCGATTCCACGCGTCTCCTGGGATCGATCCCGGCGGAGTACGAGCGTTCGAGGGAGGCGGGGGGCATGTTCCATATCGTCCGGGGCAGCACGACGCTCGCGCACGCCGGCCAATCGGTCCTGGTCGGCTGGGCGGGCTCGGACGCGGTCGAGCGCTTCGATCTGTCCGGGAGGCGGATCGAAAGGATCGAGATCCCGCGCGTTCGGCGGCGAGGCGTGCCGCCCTACGCACAGGAGTGGATAGACCGGGGCCGGCGAGGCCCGCTGCGCTCGTTCACCCAGATGGCGGAGTTGCACTCCGAAATGCGTCCGTTCGTGCGGCTGAGCAACGGCCTGTTTGCTTTCACCCACCATGATCTGCGCATCCTCGAGGACCACGGCCCGAGTCCCGCGACCATCTTCGGCGCCGTTCTACGGGGTGCTCTCCGCCGACGTCGACTCCGCGTGTGTCGACGCGTTGGTGCCTGCCGGACGCGATCTGGATCCCAGGGAGGCGTTCCTCGGCGATACGCTGTCCGTGCTGGACCGGCGGATCGTGGGCGATGAGCGCGTCGAGACCTGGGCTTTCATGTACGGGCTCGACGCCTCCACCTGCGACTGGTTGCCCACCGTCCGCTCCCCAGGCTGGCAGCCGTCGTCCTGGTGACTTTGTGCCACAGGCGGGCGCAGATCACGGAAGGAGATGGTAGAGCCGATCTCGCAGGGCCAACTCCTACCCTAACTCCCAGCCCTTCACCCCCGCCGCATCCGGCCGGACCAGCACCACGTCGCCCGGGTCGTCCGGGTTGATCACGCCCAGGATCAGCACCTCGCTCACGAAGCCCGCGATGCGGCGGGGCAGGAAGTTGACCACGCCGAGCACGGTCGTGCCGACCAGGCCCTCCGGCGTGTAGCGGCGCGTGAGCTGTGCGCTGGACTGCTTCACGCCCACCTCCTCGCCGAAGTCCACCCATAGCTTGATGGCGGGCTTCCTTGCCTCAGGGAACGGCTCTGCGCGCACGACCACGCCGGCACGGATGTCGAGCGCGTTGAACGTGTCGATCGACGTCGTCGGCTTCATGCTCCATCGGGTTGAAGGTGATGGTCGGGGCGAAGGCACGCCGCGGGCGCTCTCCTCAGAACACGAACGCCAGCAGGATCTCGAGGATGATCAACAGGACGATCGCGGCCTCGAGCACCTCGATGCGGATGGTCGCGGCCTCGTCGGACAGCGCGGTGTAGGTGTCCTTGAGGATCGCGAGCTTGCGGTCCACAGAGGTGACCCAGCTCGGCACGCGGAAGAGCTCCAGCGCGCTCGCGTAGATGCGGGCCAGGTAGACGTCCTCCGTGACCTTGATCGCGTTGTCGATCCGCTCGGTGATCTCCGTGACTTCCGCGACGAGCGTCTGGATGTCGCGGGCGAGGTAGCGGTATCGGCGCGACGACAGCGCGAACCGCGTGAGTCTCGCCTCCGCCACACGCGCATAGGTGCGCGGCAGCTCCTGGTCCAGCAGCTCGTCGTAGTAGCGCAGCTCGAGGAGCTGGGCGTTCGCCACTTCGAGCACGTCCGCGACATCGCGGTCGCCCGTGGGCTCGACCAGGAAGGCGCGGTCCCACGTGAGGACGGCGAGGTCCGTCGTGTAGTAGGAGAATCGGTATCGGAGCAGGTCCGCGCGGGCGGCGTCGGAGAGCTCGCGCCGCTCGCCGCTGAGCAGCGGTATGAGGTCCAGCTCTTCGAGGATCTGCTCCGCGTTGAGCGGCGGGTCGAACCGCTGGACCGTTGCGAGGAGGTAGTCCTCCTCGAGCCCGGCGACCGTGGGCCGACCCACGCCGCCGCTGGACGGGCGCTCGAAGGCGGGCAGCGCGAGCCGGCGCACGCGCTCGATCAGCGTCGTCCACAGCTCGGCCGCGGCGGGTTCGGCCGCAGCGTCGTCCACGGTGAGGGCGAGGTCGGTGAATTCGTTCCACGTGAGCCCGGCGGCGGGGACGCGGAGTGCGATGGAGACCGCGCCGAAGTCATAGAGCCGCGCCGTTGCGTCCGCCTTGATCGGCGGCCCTCCGGCCATGGGCAGCTCGACGGTGCCCAGCCAGATCTCGAGCGGCGGTACGCCGAACGCCATCGCTTTCGGCTCCGCACGCGTGAGGCGGATGCGCGCGACCGCCTCCGGCGTCTGCGCCGCGATGAGCGCCTCGACGCGCGCCAGGTCAATGGCCCACGCGACGTCGTACAGACGAAGCACGTGCACCGCGCCGGCTTCGACGCGGACTTCGGATCCCCGGTCGGCGCCGGGGCCGGCTCCTCGCCTGGCCTCGGCGTGGGCCCGGGTCCGCGTGCCGCCCATGGGAATCCGCTACTCGAGAAGGGAGGTTTGCGCGTGCGCCTCGGACGGGACCTCGTGGCAGCGACGGCAGCGCGCCTCGTAGGACTCGAGCCCGCCCACCTGGATCGTCGGTCCCTCTGCCGGCGCCGGCTTGCCGTTGATCAGCCGCTGGTTGCGTGTAGCCAGCTCGCCGCAGCGCACGCAGATCGCGTGGAGCTTGTCGACCTTTTCCGCGATCGCGAGCAGCGCCGGGATCGGTCCGAACGGCCGGCCGCGGAAGTCCATGTCGGTCCCGGCGAGGATCACGCGGACGCCGCGGTCGGCGAGCGCATTGGCGGCGTCGACAATGTCGTCGTCCAGGAACTGGACCTCGTCCACCGCGACGACCTCGGTATCGGGCCGCACCTTCTCCATCAGCTCGAGCGCCGACTGGATGGGTTCGGCCTGGATGCGGCCGCCGTCGTGGGACGCGATGGCATCGATCCCGTAGCGGTTGTCCAGCGAGCTCTTGAAGACCTGTACCCGCTTACGCGCCAGCACGGCGCGGCGGACGCGGCGCATGAGTTCCTCGGACTTGCCGCTGAACATCACGCCGCTGATGACCTCGATCCAACCAGCGACACCTTCGTGCATACCGGATCTTACCGTGACGGGAGGGGTCGTGTCCAGCGGCGCCGTCTCCCCTGCGGCTCGTGGACGGCCGTTCGGGCCGCTTCGTCGACCGCGGGCCGCCATGGCGCCGTGTTGAGAACCGACGCCGTTCAGTCGGTCGGTGATCCGCGGCTCGCCCGGGAAGCAGCACTGCTGGACCTGGAGCACTGAAAGATACTCGATCCGGGAAACGAACGCCCAAGAGGGCGGGGATCGCCGGCGGGATCGCGAGCCGAGGGTGGAGCCGTGCGGCCCTTCCGGCTGCCGTGGTGGGGCGTTGCGGCGCCGGCCCGGGCTCAGATCGGGGCCCGCCGGCGGCGGTAGCGGTCCACGAGCTCGGCGAGCGAGGCGATCACGTGCTCGTCGCCCTCGCGGAGCAGCACGGCGAGGATGTGTTTGCAGACGCGGTCCCGCCACAGGTGGTCGCCGCAGTCGCAACGCGGGAATCGTTTTGTGTACAGATCCACCCAGTGCGGCTCACGGCCGCCCCAGACCTTGTAGCGTCCCCGGCCGATGCGGCGGACGCGGAGCGAGAGGGAACGCTCGAGTCGGCCGGGGTCGATCCCGCCGGCGGAGCGGACGTCCCAGCGCGCGTCGTCGGGTCTCCTGCCTTTCACGGATCGGTCCAACTCGTTGCTGTACTGGTACTTAGGTCATGTGATCTGCTACCCCAGGCGGCGCTGGGATTTCCACATTCCCGTCGATGTGACCGAGGGTGATACGAACCCGCTTGACACGTCGGAACGGAATGCGCATCTATATGCTAGCCTGCCACTTCACCCGCCTCCGTTCGCGAAGACGGATTCGAAGGCCCGCAGGCAGGGCCCACGTCGCAGGGGGGGCAGCGGCGTCGTGGGCGACGTACCCCGAGGGGGCCACGCGACCAGCGCGAGTCTGCATACGCGCGGGAATACATGAACAGGATCAGCGGCGATACCGGTGCTGGAAACATCTCTCCCCGGCGGGCGGAGGAGCTCATCTGTTCGCTCACGGGTGTGAAGAGCGCGAGTGTGCGTGGTAGCGCCGACGGCGAGCTCGTCGAGATCCGCGTGGTGGCGGAGCCCACTGTGGCGGCGGCGGATGTCGTGCGCAGCGTCCAGTCTGCGTTGCTGGCGCGCTTCGGCATCTCGGTGGCGGCGGAGAAGATCATCGTCACGAGCTCCGACGTGCAGGCCGAGGCGGCGGGGCGGGACAACGGCCGCCGGCCGGAGCCGGCGCCGGAATCGACGGTGAGGATCCTTTCGCGGCCGGACCCCCGGCCGCGGCTGGAGCAAGTGGAAGTCCAGCGTGAGCACCCGGGCCGCGTCCGGTGCCGCGTCACGCTTTCGTTGGGCGATCGGGTCGTCACGGGCGAGGCCGAAGGCATCGAGGTCGACGGCATGTCGCTCGAGGTGGCGGCGCGCGCAGCGGTCGAGGCGATGACGGCGCTCGCCGGGCCGGAGGCCGCGCCGCTGGTGCTCGATGGTGTGAGCCGGGTGGACATTGCAGGGCGTGACCATGTGGTGGCCGCGGTCCAGACCCGGCAGGGTCGGATGATCAAGGTGCTCGCGGGCGCTGCGGCCGTGGTCGAGTCTGCCGAGCATGCCGCGGCTCTCGCCGCTTTGCAGGCGACCAACCGCTGGGTCAGCGGCCGGTTGTGGTCGCGATCGGCCGGCGATCGTTGATCCTCGAGATCGTGCGACCACGCAGAAACCATGGAGTAAGGAGCCCCCGGTCCGACTAGCGGAGACCCCAGCGATTTCGAGTCAGCGGAGCGTTGCGACCAACGAAATAGACTCCGGTCGACGCACCCTGAGAAAGGAGGTGACGCTGGGTGTTGGAGGCGCTCTTCGACTTCGTTGGCCAGCTGCTGAGCCTGCTGGGCGCGCACTGGGTCAGCGTCGGTAACTAAGGGATTCGGGGGCTCCCATCGAATTCATGAACAGGCAAGCGTACACCTACGTTGTCGTGGTCTCCGCGGCAGCGATCGCACTGGTCCTCCTGCTGCCATGGGACGGACTGTACGCTCTCGGCCTGCATCATGGGCTAGGACTCGCGATGTTCACTGCCGTTGCGGTCCTGTCCGAGGGTCTCGCCGTTGACTTCTCGGTCGCTCAAAATCGAACCGCGAAGTCGTCGATAGGATTCCTACCCCTCTTTGCGTCCGCAATTATCTTCCCTCCGATTGCGGCCGTTGCAGCAACCCTACTTGTACACGGATTCACCGAGCTCGTCCTGCGCGAGCGAGTATACTGGCGGGCGGCCTTTAATACGGCGCAGCACAGCATATCAATCGGGTTAGGAGCTCTTGTTTACGACCTCGCGGGGCGTCCTCCATGGGGCAGCCTCGCGATCGTGGTCGCTTTTTGTGGCCTAGCGCTAACCGCATTCCTTGTCAACAGCCTCTTGGTTAGCGGGTTCTACGCCGTCCGTCAGAAGCAGTCGTTCTTCCATATCACACGGAAGATTTTCGCGGGCGGCGGCGGGATCCACTATGGCCTCCTTGCGAGCCCGATCGCATTGGTGGCGGCCATCCTTTACGATTCGTTCTACATCGGGGGCCTTCTCATGTTGATTTTGCCCCTGATGCTAATCCGGTATTCCTACCTTTCAAAAGTTCAGCTCCAGCAAGCCAACCGTGACTTGCTGAGAGCCCTGGTTAAGGCAATCGAAACGCGAGACCCATATACATCGGGGCACTCGCTGCGAGTTTCGTCTCTTGCCCGTGCAATAGCTGAAGATCTCGGCCTTCCCCGCAAGAAGGTGGAGCAAGTCGAGACAGCTGCGCTTCTGCATGATATTGGAAAGATCGATATGGTATATGCTCCACTAATTCGGAAGCCCGGCGAGCTCACCCCTGAAGAGAGGGCCGTAATTCAGAGTCATGCGACCAGGGGGGCGGAGCTTCTCCGAAGCCTCAGCTCCGTTGATGAGGAGGTCATAAGGGCTGTAAGGCATCATCACGAACGCTACGACGGTAGCGGGTACCCGGATGGCCTCGCAGGCAAGGCTATCCCGATCGCCGCCCGGATTATCATGCTGAGCGATGCAATTGACGCAATGCTCTCGAACCGTCCGTACAGAAGGGCGCTAACTATCGAGCAGGCCCGGCTTGAGTTGTTGCGTTGCTCGGGAACACAGTTCGATCCGGATATCGTGGAGGCGATTCTGAAGTCTAATACGCTTGAGCGGGTCGGGGCCTCGCGCATACCACTCGATGACACCTCCAATGTGCCCAGTGCACAGCTCGCGTAACTTGTTCAGGCCCATCCTGCTATTGCATACTGTCAGCAGCGGGCATAAACTCGGCACAGGCGCCGTTCGCAATAATCCTGTCTCTGAGGCTGCAACTCAAGACTCGCATAACGGGCTGAAGAGTTAGCTCGACTGAAGACCGGGCCTCTGGCAGCCCGTCATCGAGGTGACCAGAGGCCCGGGATCCGTTAGCGCTCTTGCTCAGCTAGGTGTGAACGTCCGATGCTGATGTCACACGTCGCGAGCTTGGCGGTTAGGGGACCAGAGTGCACATCTGTGAAGCTGTAAGTCAATGCCGCCCCGCTGGGCTTCGCGTTTGATCCAGGCTTCAACGAGCCACTCCCAACCCAGCCAGCGGCGCACGTCACTAGGTCGATAGTCGGTGAGCCGCTTCATTTGATTGCTGAGAGTGAATGCGTCCGGATAGCCGTATTGGGCGGCGATTCGACCGAGGGGCGACTTGTCAATCTGTAGCCGCATGGCGACATGTAGAACGCGTGCAAACTGCAGCCAGTGGGAAGGAACCGGTAAACCGGCGTCAGCGAATCGGCGGCCAAGAGTTCGCCTCGACGCATGGAGCCGTGCGGCCAGTCCGGCGACGGTCCGAACAGAAGGTACAGCATCGAGAATAGCCCGAACATGGCGGCGGATATCCTCTGTTCTTAAGAGGCCACGTCGAACGAGATAAGCCGATACGGCGTCGGCGAACCGCCGCGGAGGGCTCGCAAGCAGGTCCCGAAGCCGATTGGGCGCAGCGAGCCGACCGGCAGGCAGAATAGCCCGCGGGTCAAGGACTGTTAGTGAGCTAAGTAGAGGAAAGACCTTACGTATTTCTCGTGCTGGCGGCAGCACGATCAAGAGGGGCAGGCCAGGCGGACGTTCGTACAACCATTGAAATTCACGTTCCTGATGATCGGGATCAGTTAGCCACCACGCGATCGCATGGCCGGGTGCAGGCACCTCATCGGGGGTCCAGGAGGTGTCAATGAACTCGATGTCCTCATAGGGATGCCGCAGTAGGGCCATGCGTGTCGGGGCACGCGTGGGCGTGAGGTCTCCCATGGCTGCCTCCTGGTGGTGGGAATCGGGTTTCTCTGACGAGACGACGTTAGCAAGTTAGCATCATCGTAGTCTCAACCCGTTGTCCCGTTAAGAGTTACAGCGGAGTGGGCCCAAGAGGTACCTCACCTGGCTAGATCGCATGATTGAAGTTCGCACGTTAGGAGGTCTGCTGGTTCTCCAAGAAGGGGATCCAGTGCAACTCCCCTCAAGGAAGGCCGCCGCCCTCCTAGCATATCTCGCACTCAACCAAGGTCGCGTGCTTGCGCGAACCGAGCTGGCCGCACTTCTTTGGGCCGATACAACGTCAGACCACGCTCGGCATTCCCTAGCACAGGCACTCTATTCACTGCGACGTTGTCTACCTACTCTGGTCATCGACGCGGGGCGCCAGCACATATACGTTCCGGAAACGGCCTTGGTTGTGGATGTCGTGCGCCTAAAGGGTCTAATCGCCGACGGATCACTCCTCGACGCAATTCGACTTTATGAGGGCCCGTTCTTGCAAGGATTCTCTCTCCCCAGCTGCCCTGAATTCGACGAGTGGCAGGAGCTTACGCGCTCAGAGATCGAGCGAACAATCTGGCGTGCAGCACGCACTCTCATGGAATCGGCAGAAAAGAGCTGCGCTTGGGACATTCTCGAGGAAGTGACGGCCCGGGCGCTACTGGCGGACCCCTACGATGAGGCGGTACATCGGCGTAGGTTAATCGCCCTCGCCATGCTCGGGGACATTCGCCGTGCGAGCCGAGAACATGAAGCCTTCACCAAACGAATTCGTACGGAACTTGAACGGAGCCCGAGCCCCGAAACTATCCAACTCGCAGAGCGTTTGAGCCGCCTTTCTCAGGCGAGGGACACGGGCGTTCGAGACGCTGACTCTTCGGAGCTTGACTGGCCGTTCGTCGGCCGGGAGGCCGAATTAGCAGTTCTTCGCGATGCATGGCGTGAAGTCCGGAGCGGCAGGTCTCGGGCGGTTGCAGTTGTCGGCGAGGCAGGTATCGGAAAGAGTCGCCTATGCCAGCGGTTCCTGCGATACGCGGTGCTGCAGGGGGCTCGCGTATTGGAGGGACGATGCTATCGGCTTGAGGCACGTCTCCCGTATAGCGCGGCGGTAGATGCACTCCTGACAGGGCTGAGGCCTGAGGATATTGCGAACCTACCGCCGGCTTGGGCTGCAGCGATATCTCAGCTCCTGCCAGAATTGGCCCACGCGAACTCGGATTCCGTCGCCCCGGCCCCTGATGAGACTGCACGACGCACGCTCTTTGAGGCGCTTGCCCGCGCCTTAGAGTCGGTGAGTAAGAGATCACCGGTCGTCGTATTTCTAGATGACCTCCATTGGGCAGATGATTCCACCGCGTCCCTCCTCCATTATCTGGCACGGAAGCTCCGGGCTTGTCAGGTGATGTTCCTTGTTGCGCTACGGCCGGAGGAGTTGGGTGCGGATTCCAACATAGGTTGGTTGTATCAAGAGCCAGCATCATTTCCGCTCTTCCAGGAGCTGAGGCTCGACAGGCTACCACGCGCCTCTATAGAAGCCATTATAGACCAGTTTGAGGAACAAACACACCTCCGGATCCCATCCGACGTCCGGGAGCTAATCGCCCGCCGCGCCATTGGGGTGCCTTTGTTCATTATCGAGCTACTCAAGGCACTCAGAGACGGAAGGGGAAGCGAGGAGGCAGTTTCCTGCGGCATAGGCGAGGGCGTTAGGGATTTCGTCCCGGCCGTGATCAATGACCTGTACGCACGCAGAATCAAGGGATTAGGGAACGAGGCCTTAGAGGTGATCAGCGCCCTGGCCGTGCTCGGGCGCGGGGCCTCAGCCCGGCTTGTAAGCAGAGTCACCGGTCGATCAATTGCCGCGACCGTTCAGGGAGTTGAGGAGCTCCTCTCGCGAGGTTTGATTGCTGACGATAACGGCACGCTGAAGCTTCCCCACGACTTGCTCCGTGAGGTCGTTTACCGCTCCCTTAGTCCGGCCCGTCGGCGCATGATGCATTCTGCTGTGGCAAATGCGCTGGTCGCGGAGGCCGATACACGGCCTGCTATGCTTGCCGTCCATTATGACCTCGCTGGTGAGCGCGAGGCAGCCTACAGCTATGCACTCCGTGCAGCTGAGGTTAGCGAGCGGGTCTATGCGCCGGCTGAAATCGACTTCTTCCTGCGGATGGCACACGCGAACGCGGATTCGGACGAAGATAGGTGGCGGCTACAGGAGCGCCGGGGACATGTGCTGTATCGATTCAGACGCTATCGTGAGGCGGACGAAATTTTCCGGGAGCTGGAGGCGCACTACCGTGCAATTGGAGACAGGAACGCCCTTCTTGCTTGCGAGGTTGTGCGGGCGAACATCAGGGCTAAGCAAGGCCGCATTCCCCCGATGGGAATGCTCAACAGCCTACAAAGGTTGCTCGCCGATGCGGAGTCGCTGAGCCAGGAGCGAAGTCTGCCTCAGATCATTAAGCTGCTCGCAGCGGCAGCGCACGACGTAGGTAGCCAGGACGTTGTGCTCGAAATGATTCGCAGACTTCGTCACATTGCTGCCGAGGCGGCATCGGCGACGGTCGCGGCGGAGGCTCTAACGGTCGCGGGCTCGCTTTCGGGGCTTTATACCTCAGCTCGAGAGGGGCTTCAGTACTCAAAGGGCGCTGTAAGAAATGCTCGTCGCTCTGGAGATCGGGCTGTACTTATTCACGCTTTACTCGCACGAGGATCCAACTGGCTGCACCTCGGAAGGCTGTGTGAGGCGGAACGAGATTACCGGAGAGCTCTAGAGCTAGGGGAGTGCCATGCAATAATCGATTATCGGAACGGCGCCTTGAATGACCTCGCCATACTCCTTACAGAACGCGGGCAATTTGAGGAAGCGGCGGAGCTCCTACAACGAGCGGCCCGACATGCGACTGAAGCAGAGGCGTGGCACGATCTACTGTTTGTGGAGATCAATCGGAGCTTGTTGGAATTGGAGGCTGGTGATCTAGATAGCGCCGCGGAAACTGCGCGAGCGGCGCTTGGAATTTCAGGCCAAGTCGGCGCCTGGTGGGCCCAGGCCACGGCCCTCGCCGTCCTCGGCCTCTACGCCCTCGAGCGCGGGCAGCTCACCGAGGCGAACCGCTGCCGACGGGAGATCCTCTCCCTGTTCGAGGGTCGGGATTTCTGGGTCGGCGACTTCTCGTACGCGGAGATGTTCCTCGCGCGACTGGCGGCGGTCGAGGGCGAGGAGGAAAAGGGGCTCGAGCGGCTGGACCGCGCGGTCGCCGCGTACGAGGGGCGCGACGCACTGTGCTGGTGCCGGCTCCAGCTCGAGCGGGCGCGGCTGCTGCTGAACCTGGACAGGGCGGAGGCGCGCCGTACAGCGCGGCGTGTCCGCTCACGCGCGGCACGGGCGGGCGCGCGGCCGCTCGTGGCGAAGGCGGAGGCGATCCTCGATCGCTTGATGGTGAAGGACTGAAAGCTGTTCCTCGAAGACGCCAGCGGCGCGGCATCGCCGCGCCGGTGCCCCGTGCATCCAAGTTCCTTGACCGGAGCGCGGCAGCGTCATAGAATAGGCCCGGCGACTTCCCCGCACAACTCGTCCACCTCTCGGGATTGCCGGTATGCTCGTGCGCAGCCGGATGACCCGCGATGTCATCACCGCCTCGCCCACGATGACCGTGGCAGAAGCGATCGCCATCACGCGGGAGCACCGTATTCGGCACCTGCCCGTCGTGGAGCGGGACCGGCTGGTCGGAGTGGCGAGCGACCGGGACCTGCGCCTGGCGATCCCGGCGCAGGGCAGCATGCCGGACCGGGAGCGACAAGCGCTGATGGAATCCACCCGCGTCGCGGATGTAATGGTGAGGGAGGTGATCACCGTCGCGCCGGACGCGCCGGTGGAGGAAGCGGCCGCGCTGCTCGCGGAGCACAGGATCGGCTGCTTGCCGGTGCTGTCGGACGGGCGGCTGGTCGGGATCCTGACCGAGACGGACGTGTTGCGCGCCTTCGTCGAACTGTTCCGCGCCCAAGGTCCATCCAGCCGGATCGAGGTCCGGATGCCGGACAGGCCGGGCGAGCTGGCGCGGGTCGTGCGTCTGATCGGTGTGGATTTCAAGATCAACATCACGGGCCTGGTCGTGCCGCCCCTCAGCGAGGGTGAAGCGCTGGCCATCATCCATCTCCAGACGCTGGACCCGCGCGATGTGATCGAGGCGCTGGAGAAGCTGGGCTACGAGGTGGGTTGGCCGTCCCTGGGCTGACCGCGGAGACGCCACGCTCGAGCCGTCCACCGAACAGGGCCGCGCCATGCCGGACCGGCGGAGCGGCCGCCTGAGAGCCTCCCCGCAGCCCGGTGCGTCTGGCGGCACGCGCCCCGGCCGGACGCCTCGTGAACGGATAGAGAACCGCCCGTGGTCGAAACGGCGCTGATCTGGGACGACGCCCTCGCGACGTACCGCTTTCGACCGGACCATCCCTTGAACCCGCGGCGTCTCGAGCTGACCGTCGGCCTCATCCGTACGCTCGGGCTCGTCGGCGACGAGGCGCGACCCGTGCTTGCGCCGCGCACGGCGACGGATGCGGAGCTGCTCGCTGTGCACGCGCCGGAGTACGTGGACGCGGTCAAACGCCTGTCCGAGCCGGGCGCCCGCGACCTGGATGGGCTCGAATGGGGGATCGGAACGGAGGACACGCCCGTCGTCGAGGGCATGCACGAAATGGCGGCCCTGGTCGCGGGCGCGACGCTGGTCGCCGCCGAGGCCGTGATGACCGGACGGGTGCGGCGGGCGTTCAACCCGGCGGGCGGACTGCACCACGCGTTCCGCGCGCGGGCGTCCGGCTTCTGCGTCTACAACGACCTCGCTGTCGCCATCCGCTGGATCCAGCGCGAGTTCGGCGCGCGCGTCATGTACATCGACTACGACGCGCACCACGGCGACGGCGTGCAGTCCATCTTCTACGAGGACCCGGAGGTCCTGACGGTCTCGTTCCACGAGAGCGGGGCGTACCTGTTCCCGGGCACCGGGTTCATCGACGAGCTGGGCGCGGGCGATGGCTACGGCTACTCCGTCAACGTTCCCCTGGATGCGCATACGGAGGACGACTCGTGGCGGGCCGCGTTCTCGACGCTGGTCCCGAAGCTCGCGGACGCGTTCCGGCCGGATGTGATCGTGCTCCAGAACGGCTGCGACGGCCACGTGCTGGATCCGTTGACCCATCTCCGCGCCACGACGCGGCTGTTCGAGGATCTGGTGCGGGTGGTGTGCGACGTGGCGGACCGCCACTGCGACGGGCGGATCGTTGCGACGGGGGGCGGCGGCTACGCGATCCACACGGTGGTCCCGCGGGCCTGGACGCTCGTGTGGGGCGTGCTGTGCGGCGAGCCCGCGCCCGATGAGATCCCGGAGCGGTTCGTGCAGGCCGTGCGAGAGGAAACCGGAGCGCCCGTGCCGACGACGCTGCGCGATCCCGAGGACGCGTTCGCGCCGTGGCCTCAGCGCGCCGAGGTCGAGGCGCTGAACGCCCAGACGGTGCGCTACGTGCTGCGCAGGGTGATGCCGCTCCTCACTGGGTGGGGACTCGCCTTCTGATCGGATGATGGAACTCCCACTGCGACAGACGGACCGCACGGGCAGACCGTACCTGGTCCGGTACTACGATCCGGCGGACCGGGCCGCGCTCGAGGCGATGTACGCGGACTTCGAGCCCAAGCGCGCCGCACAGGGGCTGCCGCCCGACACCGCCGAGCGGCTGCGGGCGTGGCTCGACCGGGTGCTGCCGCGCGGCATCCACCTGCTCGTCGAGGTGGGCGGCCGTGTGCTGGGCCACGTGATGCTGATCCCGATGGAGAACGCCACGGCGGAGCTCGCCAACTTCCTGCACCAGTCCATCCGGAACCGGGGGATCGGCACGGCGATGAACCGCCTGGCTGCCGACATCGCCCGCGAGGCCGGGTTCCGACGCCTGTGGCTCTCTGTGGAACCATCCAATCGGCCCGCGATCCGCTCCTACCAGAACGCGGGTTTCCGCCAGTTGCCCGGCTCCCTGTGGGCGCCGGAGATCGACATGGCGCTCGATCTCGAGCCGAGGACGACGCCCGCGTCCTCCTCGCCATCGGCATAGTCGCTGCAGCGCCTCTCCCACGGCGGTGCGGACGCCGCCTCCCGACTCCAGTCAAACGGGAGGAAGCGTGATCCACATGGAATGCGCCGTGCCGGTGCGCGCGTCGCGGGGTGTGACGTGGCGCGTGCTCGAAGGCAGGGTCCGTGACCCGGAACGGCACCTCGCGCGAGTCCAGGCGTGTGAGGTCGAGCCCCGGGGCGAAGACGAGCTGCTGCGGCGGGTGCAGTTCGACGACGGCACCGAGGTGACCGAGCGCGTCGTCCTGGTCCCGGAATCCGAGATCCTGTTCCAGTTCCTCGAACATCCGAAGTTCGAAGGCGAGATCCGGCACGTGCTCTTCGAGGCCGAGGGCAGCCTCTGGCTCTCGTTCCTGTTCCGGGGCCACACCCGCGCGGGGGACGAGCTGAGCCGGGAAGAGCTGGACCAGGTGCGGGAGGGGTTCGCCCGGGCGGTCCGCTTGGTGGCGGCCGAGGCGGAGCGCATGGAGCGGGCCGGACACGCGGCGCTGGAACCGACCTGACGCTCGTTCGCTGGCGCCGCGCCGCATGACGCCATGGGCGCCGGCCGGATGGTTCAGCGGATGCTGGACGAGCCGGACACTTGGCCCTGCGTCCGGTCGCTGGCGACCAGCAGATCCACGACCGCGCGGTGGATGGTCTGCGGGACCGGCGGAGCGTCGAGGTGCACCGAGAAGCTGCCGTGCCGCCACCGCAGCATTTCTCGTAGCGCGGCCTCGCCGTAGCACGAGCGCGTCTCGGCGTGCCGCGGCGAGCCGCGCTCGACGTACACGGTTCCTTCGTCGTCCGGCGCAGCCACCGAAACGACGGCGCTCCGGCCGTCGAACGCCAGGACGTCCAGCACCCACGTGAGCGGGAAGTCCACGAGGTCGCCGTGGAGCGCGTAGCGGCGGGCGTGCTCCGCGGCCGCGCCCGGTCCATCCGCCGTCAGGCCCGCCCGCGCGGCGCGACGCAGCAACGCGGCGAGCGTGGCGTGCAACTCGTTGAAGCGGACGTCGCCGGGGAAGCACACGTCGGCACCGGCGTTGAGGAGCTCGATGCGCCGCTCCAGCGCATCGGCGCCCGCGATGATGACCGGGATGCCAGCGAGTTTGCGATCTTCGCGCAGGCGCATGAGGAAGCGTGGGAGGTCGGCCGCGCCCACGTCGTCGGTGATCAGGAGCGCATCGGCCGGCGCGGCGGAGAGTCGTTCCCAGGCGCGCGCGACGTCGTCCACGGCCTCCGGGACGTATCCGCTCGAGCGGAGCCGCGCCGCCAGTACGGCGGCGGTGGGCGAGTGCCGGTGCACGATGACGACGTGGTGGCGGAGCCCGAAGCCGCTGCGCGCCTGCGAGCCGACGAGGCGGACGAGCGAATTGACGACCGTCGGGTCGTAGCGCCGCCCCGCTTCACGCCCCAGCGCGTCCAGAGCGGCCTGGACGCGCTGGGGGGGCTCGACGGCGGACGGCGCGAGCAGCGCGGCGAAGTCGCGGGCAACGGCGAGGATCCGGGCGGAGAGCGGGATGGACTCGCCGGCGGGTTCGACGCCGCCTGCGCCGTCCCAGCGGTGGTGCACGTGGGCGATGGTCTCCTGCACGCCCGCGGGCAGATCGAGGCCGCCGAGCAGCTCGAGGGTGACGGCGAGGGCGTGGGTCTCTGGCTCGGCGGAAGCAGTGGCATCTCCGCCCGGGCGCCGGCGGAGGGCGAGACGGCCGATGCCCTGGAGCACGGCGGCGAGCGCCAGTGAGCGGAGCGCCGGCTCATCCATGCCCAGCTCGCGGCCGATGGCGGTCGCGACCTGCCGGACGAGCCCGCTGCCGCCCGGGGTCGTCGAGTCGTGGTACTCGAGCAGACCGACGAGCAGATCGGCGAGGCCGACGAGCGCGCCGGACGCGGCGGCGGGCTCCGGCGCCTCCGCCGCCGCGCTCGCGTCTGCTTCCTCCGCGGGCGGCGTCTCGCCGGGTGAGAGCTCCACACTGGACGCCGGCGTGAAGAGGGCGTCGAACTCGTCAACGGGCGAGGCGGGCGGTGCAGCGGCCGGGGCGGCGGCCGCGATCGCCGCCCGGCTCGGCTTCCAGCTCGTGAGCCTCTCGAAGTAGGCGCGGATCGTCGGCTCGAGCGGACGATCCGGTGTGGCCGGGCCGGCCTCCTCCTGCCAGGTGTACGGGCTCACGCTCTCCGTGCCGGCCGCTTCCGCGCCCGTCCACGCGGCCTCGACCTCGGTCAGGCGCTCCAGGTCGAAGCCCACCGCCGTCGGCTCCGCGCCCTCAATGCCATCGGGCTCGGGAGCGACGACGGGCTCCGGACCGCCCGCAGACGCATCCGTCGCATCCGCCGGCGCTTCCTCCTGCGCGGCCGCCTGGGGAGGCGGCGCGTGCTGGCCGTTCCGGGGAGCCGCTGCCGCCAGCGCCTGCTCCAGCCGCTCCTGGAGTCGTGGGTCGCCGGGGCGCATGATGAGGAGCTGACGGTAGAGGGTCGCAGCACGCTCGGCCAGGCCCTGCGAGAGGTAGAGGTCCGCGAGCGTCTCCGTCACCATCTCACCGCCGAGCAGCGCCGTCTCGTCCATAGCGGTGGGCTCCTCGAGCGTTTCCGTCCGGGGTGACGCAGCGGCCTGGCCGACCTCGGCCGCGAGCGCGGCCACGACCGCCTCGATCTCAGGGTTCGTGGGATCCCGCCTGCGGAGCTGCTCGTAGTAGCCGAGCGCCTCGGCGGCGCGGCCCGCACGCCGCGCCAGATCGCCCAGCGCTCTCAGCGCCACCAGGTTCTCCGGATCCAGCCCCAGCACCCGCCGGAACGCCGCCTCCGC